>PASZ01000010.1 GCA_002712245.1 Fidelibacterota bacterium
TGCAAGCCATGAAGATAGGTATTTTCGCCAATTCCTAAAATTCCACCATACCATGTGGCCACTAGAGTAACAACAAAACCTGGAAGACTGAGTTTTCTGCCAGCTAGCAGATAAGCTTTTGGATCAAATTGATTTTCGCCAGTTTTCCTTGAAAATCCAATCGCGATTATTGCTATGAAATAGATAGCAATAAGTAAAAGATCAATTACGTGCATTATTAATGTTCTTTATGGCCTCTAAATATAATAATAGGATCTGAGCACGAAATAGTAAACCGATCATCAGTGGATTCATTTGATAAAAGAATTGAAGATCGATGAACTTTGCCGTTGATCTCATACTTTAAATTTTTAGTTACAATACTACAATCATCTTGTTGCGAGAAGAGTGAAATTCGTTGCCCTGGAAACGAGTCGTAGACCTTTTCACCAACAAAACACTCTATCGTGAAGTAATCACTTATTATTATCAGATTAATTTTCTTAAAATAATTAGATAAGATCGACAGGTTTGCGATCGCCATATCTTCACGAAGACCCATTGCCCCTAAAATTATAACTTCATTTATCGAATTCATTATTAACCACTCTATCGCTTTTTCAAGATCTGTGTTATTTTGATTTGGATCCTGAATCATTAAACCCTTAAAAGATCCCTTTGCTTTGATGGAGTCGAAATCTCCAATGATGACATGCGGTTCTAGGTTGATTGATTTTAAATAGTTTGCCGATCCATCCGTACAGATCACGGTTCCAGCTGATAGCAAAATGTCATGGGGGTAGTCATGTAATGGAAATGCTCCATTTGCAAGAATTACGATTGGTGTTTTGAAAAAATTTGCCATTTTAATGTATTAAAGTTATAAGATTTATTTTTTAGTAGGCATAAAAATGGTTTGTAATCATTTTTATGTATTTTTTAAATTAGAAACGATAAAAACGCATATCGTTTCCATTTAGCATATCTATTTATCTATGAAAAAAGAACAACAAATTAATCAAATTCTATCTGAAGGTTTTGCTTCAGTTTCTAAATCAGGCGTTAGAGCTTTTACAGTAGACGCTTTTTCTAAACATATTTCAATGAGCAAAAAAACGATTTATAAATTTTTTCCTACCAAAGAGAATTTAATTAACAGCATTGTATCGTTTGTATACCAACAATTAAATGATTTTCACAATAAAGTAATGAAGGAAGAAAATAATCCTTGCGTACAATTCATAAAAATCATGGAATACCATTGTGAATTTGTTGGCAAAACAAATGTTAATAGACTGGCTGAGCTAAAAACATTATATCCAAGAATATGGAAACGAACCCAATCCTTTTGGCTTGATCAGGAAGATAATTTTTATACTATTTTAAAATCAGCTCAAGAAAAAGGGTATGCATCAAATAAAAACGTTGATATGAAAGCTGCTTCAGTAATTTATATCAATGTAATCAATAATACATTCCAGCCAGAATTCTTTATAAAAAATAATTTACCCTTAAAAGAGACAATTCATGGATTTGTTAATGTGGTAGCAAAAGGATTGTTTAATGATAAGGGCATGGGGGCAATAAAAAAATATTATGAGCACAATAGAAAATAAATACTCATCTCATCCATTAAGGAAATGGTTCATTAAGCAAAGCTTGGATCATCCAATCAGATCAATCATTGTATCTTTAATTGCTACCATTAGTGTAGGCAGTGGAGTTTTATCATTTATGATTGACGATGATATGATGAAACTTTTGCCTGCAGATCTTGATTCGAAAATTGCTTGGGATGAAATTCAAGATGAGTTTGGCAGTACAGAGTTAATCTATATCGCATTTGGTGAAAAAGGAAAATCGGTTTTTAATTCTAAGACTTTTGCGGATATGTGGGATTTATCAAAAACCTTAGAATCCACTGATCAAATTGAAGAAGTCTTTTCACTGGTAAACACAAATCGAATTGATAATGTAGATGACTTTATGGAAGTTGATGATCTACAGACAAAACGTGATTTAACGCAAGCTGAGGTTGATGATATTCAAAATTATCTATTAAAAAATCCTTCATTAAAAAAACGATTTATTAGTGAAAATGATGAATATTTTGTTATTACTGCACAGCCTTACAGTAATGAACAATTTGATGTATTTTCAAAAATTGTAGTTGATAAATCTGATGAGATACTTGATGGTTATGAAATTCATTATGGAGGCAATGCCTATATTTCAGGCATTATGCCTGGACTCATTCGCGATGATGCATTTAGCTTGATGCGTTTTGGGATGCTGATTATGATCTTCACATTACTTTTAAATTTGAGAAGTATAGCTGGGGTAGCGATGGTTTTGATGGTAATAGTTCTTTCTTTGTTTGCCATGATAGGCGCAATGGGGTGGATATATTATTTCACTGGATCAAATAAATTCTTGTTTACCCTAGCCAACACCTCAATGCCGATTATTTTGCTTACGATTGCAAATTCAGATGGAGTGCATATTGTTTCAAAGTTTTTTAGGGAGATGCGTTCAAAAAAAGATACTAGAAAAGCTGTGGCATCAACCATGGATTCCCTCTTAGTCCCTATTTTTGTGACGAGCGTTACTACAATCTCTGCGTTTCTAATTATGACAACCTCTCCAATCCAACCATTAATTGGTTATGGAATATCAATGTCAATCGGAATAACATGGGCCTGGTTTTTGAGCTCACTACTACTCCCAGCTGTAATTAGCTTAAAAAAATGGAATCCTGAAGATACGGCTTTTACCAAGCCTAGCTTTTTTGAAAAATTAGTAGATAAGCTTGGCTCAGCAGTTCTAAATCACCCTAAACGCGTATTTGGCACAGGAATAACGATTGTAATTATTGGATTATTTGGAGTAACCAAAGTCACCGTAGATGTTAATATGCGCAATTTTTTCAAACCCGGAACTGAAATACGCGATAGTATGGATTTTATGGATAATGAAATGAATGGCACAGTTGATATCCGTGTACGTGTTGAGGGAGACATAAAAGACCCACAAACCCTTTCAAGTATGGATGAGCTGCAATCATTTATGGTTAAAGATGAGCAGGTCTCAACAAGTTTTTCTATTGCTGATGTTGTCAAGCAGATGCACCGCACAGTAATGAACGATGATCTCAGGTATGAAACTATACCAGAAAATCGAGGTAAAGTGAATAATCTCTTTACGATGTATTCTATGTCAGGAGATCCCGATGATTTTGAAGCATTGGTAGACTATGAATACAAAATTGGGTTAATTACAGCCTTCGCAGATGTGATGTCTACCGAACAAATTTTTTCTTATACAAATAAACTGAATGAGCATATAGATAAAAACTTTAATGATGATTCAAAAATTGATGTAACCGGAATGATCGTTGTTTTTAGAGATTTGGTCATTCTAATCGTACAATCATCATTTATAAGTATTTTTGCCTCCTTGCTTGTCATTGGTATTTTGGCATCTCTTTTCTTCAAGCGAGCTTTGTGGGGGTTATTAGCTGTTGTTCCGCTGACTTCAGCAGTGATCATTAATTTTGGCTTTATGGGATTTTTTGGCATCGANCTTAGTCACGTAACCGCTATTCTTTCATCGATCATAATTGGNGTAGGGGTTGATTTTGCTATTCATTATATATCGCANTATAGAAGATTATCTCGCACGATTAGTAGTAAAACGGTCAGCAAGGAAGTGGTTGAAGATGTTGGCTATCCGATCGTGCTAGACGCAGCTTCAAATATGGGATTTGGCGCATTGGTATTCTCTACGTTCGTGCCTATTCAGTATATCGGAGGATTAATGGTTTTTGCAATGCTTTCTACCTCTTTAGGGACGCTAACCATTTTATCGGCTTTAACCGAGTTAATGAAAAACAGATTAATTAAAGGAGAAATATCATGATTGAACATTTTCTTTCCTGTATGCAAAAATACTTTGTGTTTAGAGGTAGAACAGCGCGCAACGAATATTGGTATTTCATTCTATGCACAATTGTAATTGGAATCACCATGGCCTTATTGAGTGAGGTGATTGGATGGAAAATAGATAACCCCAGTTCATTTGGGGGNCCTATATANCCTTTAGTTGAATTAACGAGATTAGCATTTTTCTTTCCCAGTATTGCTGCAGGAACTAGGAGATTACATGATATTAATCGGACAGGTTGGTGGATGTTGCTATTCCTTCTTCCTGTAATTGGCTGGATCGCATTGATTGTGATGCATGCAACAAGTGGCGATGAAAATGAAAATCAATATGGACCTAGACTAGATCAAGAAAATTAAAATTTATAAGGACAACTAGTATGATAAAATATTTTTTTCTACCTTTCATTTATCTATCAGTAGGCTTNAGTCAAACCGGCAGGGAGATNGCGGTAATGATGGATGAGTCTCCATCGCCAAAAGATATGAGCAGCCAAACCACAATGATATTGACAAACTCTAAAGGAAAAAGCCGTACCAATAAGATGGTTTCCAAGACGGTTGATAATAGTGAAAAGCAAATTACATGGTTTTTAGAACCAAAAGATGATAAGGGTGTAGCTTTTTTAAAGATTGAGCACTCTGATCGTGATGATGAAATGCGAATGTGGCTTCCAGATTTTAAAAAGATTCGTAGAATATCATCTAAACGCAAAGGCGATTCATTTATGGCTTCAGATTTGAGNTATGAAGATCTTTCTAGCCGCGAGTTAGATAAGCATGAATATGATCGTAAAGCTGATGAAGTAATCGATGGAAAGGAATGTTATGTGGTTGAAGTGATTCCAACGGCAAAAGCAGAATCATCCTATTTAAAGCATAAATCATGGATCAATAAATCAACACTCAGCGTTGTCAAAGAAGAGTCTTTTGANAAAAGAGGAGAGCTAATTAAAATAAAAAAGTTCTCACATAAAAAAATTAAAGATTACTATGTTATGAGCGAAATCTTTGTTGAGAATGTGCAAAAAAACCATACGACAAAATTGACTTTTGATAAGGTGGANGTAGATACGGGAGTGAAGCCATCCCTTTTTCAGGAAAAAAACTTAAAACGATTGCCAAGATAGGCTCATNCATTTGTCAGCGCTCAATAAAAAAATAATACTAAGCCTTANCNCATTCTGTGNGATNCAGGCACAGATAGACATAGCAGGGGAGCTNAACCCTTACGTAATGACGCGAACATCAGACCGNTCNCAGATTAATTTGCCGTTTCGTTTATTATCCCTAGATGCGAGNTATTCATTTGAATCATTTGANTTTAAAACNGTTAGCGGGATGGAGTACCGTTACAGTACTAGTCAATATTCGGNTGAANTAAGGGANGCATATNTAGCTTTCTACCCTGAATGGNGAGAAGTCAAANTAGGAAAGCAAATTCATTCATGGGGTGCTGCAGATGCTGTGAACCCAACGGATAATTTGAACCCTTATGATTACTANTATATGCTCAAAGCAGGAGCGGGAAAAAAAATAGGTATGCTCTCAATGTCNTCANTATTNTATAGGGAAAATTTTCAAGTNGAGCTAATTGTCAGCCCTAATCACGAACCAAANAGGATTCCCTATGGGGAAAAAGATTTNCCACTTGCNGTTGAACAAAAACCGCTAATAGAAAACCNNATAAAAGANGAGATGGANGCCGGAATTCGTTTTCANACATCGCTTGTCGGAAGCGATATAAGTTTTTCATATTTTATGGGNAATGATCGTATGCCAAGNGTGCATTCTGTATTTTCACCTAAAGATCCAGCAGCCAATTCTAAATTTAATTTGGGATATAGAAAAACAACGGTTTTTGGATCAGACTTTGTAACATTTATCGGAGATTTAACTATTAGAGCGGAAGGTGCAGTGTACAATACTAAAAGTGGCTCTACGGATGATGAAATTTTATCAGACAACTACTTCGCCCTTAATCAAGATGTAACCTATTCTCAATATGTTATTCAGCTAGAGTATACAACAGCAGCAGATATCATGATATCGGGTCAGTTCATTGGTAGCAGTACGATCGATGAAACGAATCAATGGTTTAACCCAAAAAAACCATCTTACAAAATTGATTTTATACCAATTTTACCATTTAGCCCAGGAATGGGAACTCCACTTGCAATGTTCACCAATAAAGCTGCATTAATTAGCTCAAGTGGGGTTATGATGGATGACCAGTTAGAATTATTAGGGTCTTTAATGATCAATTTAAATGAGTCTGGATCAATGCTTAGCGCTACGATTGGTTATTCCCCAATACTGAATTGGAAATTTGAGTTGGCGACTACCCAGTTTCAAGGAAATGCAGATCAACTCAACCCGTTTACATTGATGCAGGACTTTAATCATGTAAGAATGGGTATAATGTATAATTTTTGATTCCTTATATTCTTGCATGGCAAGAATATCATTAGCACTCCTTTTTGTATATCTTTCTATTTCCTATGCGCAGCCCTCTGGAAAATCTATCATTTTGAAAATGGAACAACAAATGAAGCCAGTTGATATTGAAATGGATTTCAAAATGACCCTTATATCAAAGAATAAAAAAAATAAAAAGAAAACACACTTTCGTAAAATGAAACAGTTCGAAAAACGCTATCAAGATGGAAANTTTAATTCCAAATTATTATTACGATTTATAGAGCCTAAGGAAGTGCGAGGGTACAGTTTGCTAAACTGGGATTGGGCTGGAGAAAAAAATGATGATCAATGGCTTTACATACCAAAATTAAGAAAAGTAAAACGAATTAAGCCATCAGAAATATCTCGAAATTTTCAAGGAACTGAATTCACATATGGAGATTTTGTAGGTCGGGAAGTTAATTTAGATAATTATGAANTTATTTCTAATGATGTGTTCAATGGAGATGAATGTTATTTAATCAGGGCAACCCCGAATGATGATTCAAGTTATAAAGCAAGAATACTTTGGATTGATAAGAAATTCTACCTTATACGAAAGATAGAATTTTATAATTATAAAGATGAAAAAGTTAAAATTTTAGAAATACCTAATTATGTAAAGAATAATCAATACTGGACACCAACTAAAAAAATTATGGAAAACCTATTGAATGGAAATATCACAGAGATGGAGGTATTAAAGGTTAGCTATGATCAAGGATTGAAAGATAATCTTTTTTCAGAAAAAGGCTTGAAGAGATTTTAAATTAATAATCGGTATCAAGTTTAAAATCATTAATTAATAGATAATTAACATAGAATAAATAATAATTACTGATGAATATTGTATATGGCGTTCAAGGAACTGGAAATGGTCACCTGACAAGAGGTTTGGCGCTAATTCCTAAATTGCGATCTCTAGGGCACAATGTAAGAGTTGTAATTAGCGGTAGAAAAAAAGACACATTGTTTGGCGTTGAATCATTAGAACCTTTTGAAACGTTCGAAGGATTATCATTTGAAGTCAAAAAGGGTAAAATTAATTATATTAAATCATTCACCAGCCTTCGCCTTTTAAAATTTTTTAGAGACGTTCGTCAATTTAATCTTGAAAATATAGATTTAGTGATAACCGATTTTGAACCCGTAACAGCATGGGCTGCAAAATACAACAAAGTAAATTCAATTGGTATTGGTCACCAATATGCATTTTCTTATGATATTCCAATGGCAGGTGAAAATTTTATTACCAAATTAATTTTAAAAACATTTGCACCGGCTAATATAAATATTGGAGTGCATTGGCATCATTTTGACCAACCAATTGTTCCGCCAATCCTTCCATTTATCAATCGAAATAATAACAAACCAATTTCTAAAAAAATATTAGTCTATCTTCCTTTTGAAGATTTAAATGATATCGTGGAATTATTAAAACCATTTAAAAANAATTCTTTTTATGTATATCATGATATTGAAAAGCCTAAAACTATTGGCAATATCAATTTAAAACCTTTTTCAAGGTCTGGCTTTGAAGGTGATTTACTCAGCTCAGAAAAAGTATTATGTAATGCAGGATTTGAATTACCAAGTGAGTCACTAATCTTAGGAAAAAATATTCTTTTAAAACCACTTATTGGGCAAATGGAACAATTATCAAACGCCGAGGCAATGAAAAGATTAAACTGGGGTTATGTAATGAATGATCTTAACCCAAAAATCATAAGCGAATGGATTGATCAGCCCCCATCTAATCCAGTGAGTTATCCTGATACAGCGCAATCAATAGTTGAATGGATTAACTCAAAATCATTTAATAATATCGATAAGCTATCATTGAATTTATGGAAACAAGTATCCGGAAGAGAAATATGAAACGAGCAGAATCATCAATTTCAATAAATTCTAAAATTATAGCGCTTAACTCATCGAAAAATTGGGGCGGAAACGAACGATGGTTGACATCAGCGATGAATGCCTTGGCTCTCAATAATCATTCTATATTTTTAGTGCATCGCAAACATGCAACGCATTGGAAGAATCTCCATCCATCCATAAAATTAATTGATGCACCTTACACTAATGAATTAAGTATAAAAACAAAATCGATTATAAGAGAAATTATTGATGAAAATGATATAGATATTTTACTGTCAACCAAGCGCAAAGATTACATTCTTGCTGCTCAGATAAAAAATAAGGTAAACGTTTCACATATAATGAGATTAGGAATATCAAGACCGATACTTAAAAGAGACTTTATTCAAAGATATATTATTTCCAATCAGGTAGATGGGATAATTGTTAATGCAATAGCTTTAAAAAAGGAATTACTATCCTATAAATTTATTAAAAGAAATTTCAATTCTGATAATATAGTATGTATTCATAATGGCTATGATACTCTAAGAGTGCATAATAATAATGAGGTAAATAAAAATAGAATTTTTAAAATTAGAAGCGCCGGAAGATTAACAGTCCACAAAGGTTATGATATTTTAATTGAATCATTGAGAAAATTTGATGAATTTAATTTTGAATATAAAATTGAAATTGCAGGCGATGGCCCTGAGTTCGATAATTTAAATAACCTTATCAATAAATATAATCTTCAAAATAATTGCGAGCTTGTTGGCTTAAATAACGACATCGTTAGTTTTTTTAATGGAGCTGATTTGGTTGTTATACCTTCTAGATCAGAGGGCATACCCAATACTTTATTTGAAGCCTGGATGGCAAAAAAGCCAGTTATTGCAACGAATGTTGGAGGAGTTTCAGAAGCCATTGATCATGAGGTAAACGGAATAATATGCGAACCTAAATCAGATGAATTGCTTACTGCTTTCAAAAATTTTATTAATAATAAAAATCTTTATAAAGATATGGGGAGAAACGGTTACAATACATTAATTGAATCATTCTCAATGGCAACCATGACAAAAAAGCTAGAAAACTATTTTCAAAGTTTTATAAAATAGAATTTTTGTAATTATGTCAAAAAATTTATCAACACAATTGAAACACAAATTGCATCGAAGAATAATCGTTAATCTATTGAATAGATTATATCGGCGTGCTAATCCTAAAGAATTACCCGATTCGATTAATAGTATAATCATTTTTGCACAAGAAAAATTGGGTGACGCAATCTTATTGCTTCCATTTTTAAATGCTTTACATAAACGTTTTCCGGATGCAGTAATTGATTTATGTTGTACCAGCTACAATAAAAAAATATTTGATGGGATTCCATTCATTAGAAACTGTATAAGCTACAGACCATTCAATCTTAAATTTGCAAAACTAATTAGATCTGAAAAATATCAAATTTTATATAATCCAAAGAGCGGTCCTTCATCAACTTTTCATCATTTAGCAAATACAATCAAAGCTGATGTAAAAATATGCTTAGATAACGTATATAATAATCCAATCTATAACTATCATCTACCCAATGAAGAGTCTAAACACATTGCTGAGAAGTATTGTGAATTGCTATTTAAATATGGCTTAACTACACCAGTAGATAATTGGCTACCTGATTATTTTTATCAATTCCCATCTTCTATCAAAGAAAAAAAGTATGTTGCGATAAACATGAGCGCTGGACACCAAGATAGGAGTTTTCCTATAGATAAATGGGAAAAGGTAATCACCTATATTTTAGAAGATGATCTAGAAATGCAGATTGCATTATTTTCATCAGAAAAAGAAAAAAATCAAGCAAAGCTGATAAAAAATATATTCAAAGAAAGGATACATTATCCTTTAGAATCGCCCAATCTTTATTACGCCTCAGGTATACTTAATGAGGCAGAAATATTGATTTCAGTTGATACATCTTTGATTCATTTGGCAGCAGCATTAAATAAACCAATCATTGGCCTTTATAACAATGATAAAGTAGCTCATGCGCGTTATTATCCATATAATAATATTAGCGATTCAGTGATTTCTTCTACTAAATATATAAGAGATATACAGCCAGAATCAGTAATCAAATTGTATAAATCTTATAAAAATAAATCCAAACCAAGTAGTTAATTAAGTTCAAAAAATTGTTAAATAATATTTTTTAGAAAATGGATCAAAACTATAATCATCCAGTAATATCATATATTGTTGTTACTTATAACTCACAGATTCATTTTCCAGAATTAATCAATAATCTCAATAGATGCACTCCGTTAGATCATGAAATAATAATTATTGATAATAATAGTGATGATAAAGAATACCTATCTCCTTACAAAGTTATTTACAATAAAGATAACACCTATTTTACGAGTGCGGTGAATCAAGGGTTAAAATTAATTGATAATAATTCAGAATATATTATACTTATCAATCCAGATGTTAGAATAAATAAAAACACTGTAGAAAAACTAATAAGTGATACACAAAAACTTAATGCCGGAATTGCAGGAAGTATTCTTTTGCGATCAAATCTTTCGGTCCAGCACGCAGGTGGGCAAAAATACGATACTAAAGATATTAACCCATTAGAGCTAAATAGCCATCAGCATCTGCATGATAAAGACAAGCTCAGAACTATCATAAATAATTATCCGAAAAAAGTTCAATGGGTTACTGGAGCTTTGCTATTAATAACCAAAAAAGCCTTAAAAGTATTGGGTGAATTGGATGAGAGCTACAATCATTACAAATCAGATCTAGAGTACTGTCTGAGGGCCAATGATGAAAAAATTAATGTTATCTGTTCATCTAGTATAGCTTTACATTTTCACAAAAAAAGTTCTAAATCTAAGAAAGGTAAATTAAATTTCTTTTTTACAAAGCTGAAATATTATCTGGCTCGAAAATACTTTGAATTAATAATGAATCTCAAAAAATAAATTTGTTTTGAATGTTGCAATAATTACTGGACACTTTCCCCCAATGAGAGGAGGAGGTATAGCAGAATGGGCTTTTGGAATAGCAAAGGAACTCCCAAATCTTGGCTATAAAACCTCTGTATATGCTAGGCATCGTAAAGACCTTGATCTAGAAACTCATAGAGATGAGAATTTTGAAATTTACCCAATGTATGGAAGAAACTGGCATGAATTTCATCGGTTTTACTCAGCTTATTATATGTGGAAAATTTTAAGAAAAAATAATGATACAATTTTTATTGCCACAACTTGGGAAATGGCAAAACCTTTTAATTTCTTAAAAAAAAGATTTCCAAAAAGTAAAATGATCGTTGTAGCGCATGGGCTTGAAATAACACGCATAAAGTCGTCAAGTGAATTAAAAGTTATTAATAATGTTATTTCTTCTTCTGATATAGTATTAGCCGTTAGTCGATTTACCAGAGATGAAATTACAAATAAATTAAAGGATATAGATACTAGCCATGTAAAATTCTTACCCAATGGAGTGGATACAAATAGGTTTTACCAAACCGAGGTTGAAGCTGATTTTTANAACAAATATAAAATCCCACAGAATTCAGATTTAATTCTGACTTTAGCTAGAATTATTAAGAGGAAAGCACATGATGATGTTTTAAGAGCCCTGCCTGATGTCTTATCGCAATTTCCTAAAGCACATTATATTATTGCTGGTCCACATCGTAAAGAAGATTCTTATTTTAGTTCACTTAATAAATTAGTTGCTGAGCTCTCCCTTGAAAAGCATGTAACATTTATTGATTTCTTACCAGATAAAGATTTAAAAAAGATATACTCGATAAGCAAGGTTTACGTTATGCCAAGTAGAAATTTACATGAAACAGGAGATAGCGAAGGTTTTGGAATCACATTTTTAGAAGCAAACGCTTGTGGCTGNCCTGTNATTGGNAGTTATGAAGGTGGAATTCCAGATGCTGTAGAGAATGAAGTAAATGGATTATTAGTCTCATCAGATAGTCCGCCGGANATAGCATCAGCAATAAAGAAAATGTTTTCAGATGAAGACTATAGAATGAATTTGGTTAAACAAGGAAAAGATAGGGTTTCTGAAAGATTTACATGGGAGAAATTGACTTTTCAAATGATCAAAATGTTAAAAAAATAAAAGCGGTTTAATTTATCTGTAATTTTTCCCCCGTTAATCTTTTGTAAGCTTTCTTATATTTTTTAATTTTTTGCAAGTCAACTTTTGAAGCCTTCTTGTATCCTTTCCTCCTAGAAAAGTTATCAATTAAATCAGCTAACTTTACAGTTACAGCAAGATTATTATCCTTTAATCGATCGATGTAATGATTATATTTTTCACCTTTTCTTCTAGATAACAAATCTACTGCTTTACATATTTTTTTATTAAATCCTGCCTGTTTTAATTCGGGTATTGAGATTTTCCCAGACTCAACAACGTCATGTAAGACAGCCACTGTTCGCGAGTTATTATCATTCATCATTCCCATTACTCGAATAGGGTGCATAATAGCAGGCTCACGATTGCGCCCTTTTTTCCCTTTATGTATTTTGGCAGCAATAATAATTGCTTTATTTAATTGATTCTTCATATTGATAATATATTAAGGTCGTATTATAATATTGTATATAAAATTCATTCGAAAGTTAGTATTTAAAATTATCTTATAAATAATCATGATTATAATTACAGGAGCTGCAGGATTTATTGGGTCTAATTTGGCAAAAAAGCTAAACGATATTGGTAGAAATGATTTAATATTGGTTGATGATATAAATCATCCATTAAAAAAAGATAATATTGATCAAATCAAGCATCATGAGCTCATAGGAATTAATGATTTTTTATCTTGGATTAAGAAAAGTAAAAATCAAAAAATAAGTTCAGTATTCCATCTTGGAGCGTGCTCTGATACCCTTGAAAGAAATTATAAATATCTAACACAAAATAACGTAGTCTACTCTCAAAAAATATGGCAGTACTGTATTGAGGCTGATGCTGAATTCATTTATGCCAGTAGTGCAGCAACATACGGTGATGGAATGAATGGTTTTTCAGATAGGCATGATTTAATCACCAATCTCAAACCCCTTAATGAATACGGTCAAAGCAAACAGGATTTTGATGAATGGGCATTATCACAAAATAATGCACCAAATTTTTGGGCAGGTCTTAAATATTTTAATGTATATGGACCTGGCGAAGCGCATAAGGGTAGGATGGCAAGCGTAGTATGCCATTTTCTTGATCAATTAAAAACTAGTTCTGAAATAAAACTTTTTGATTCATCGCATGGGGTTGGCCCTGGAGAGCAGAAAAGAGATTTTGTCTATATTGATGACGCTATTGATATGACATTGTTTATGATGAACATGAAATTTAAATCAGGTATCTATAATATTGGTTCAGGAACCGCAAGTACTTTTAATGAACTAGCAGAGATATTTTTAGAAGAAAAGCTAGCAAAAGCGATCAAATATATACCTTTTCCAAAAGACCTAATATTGAACTACCAGGCATATACTTGCGCTGATATGGATAAACTCAGATCTATTGGATATAATATTGAGAGTACATCTTTAGCCAGTGGCATTAAATCTTATATAAATCAAAAATAGTAAAATATTTCATTTCATTTTTATATATTGTAGATAACGAGGTAAGCAACTTTTAATTTTTTAAACTAATTATGATAATTTATAATAGAACAGAATATTCTGAGCTAAATAACCAGCAGTATCAAAAAGAAAAAAGACGCTTGCAGATTGAGTTGCTTAAATTACAGGAATGGACAATTCAATCTGGTCAGAGAATCGCTATTTTACTTGAAGGCAGAGATGCGGCTGGAAAAGGCTCAACGATAAAAAGATTCATTGAAAACTTAATGCCTAAAGCAATCAAGATTGTTGAGCTTGGAGTGCCAAGTAAAAAACAAGAAAAAAATTGGTTTAAAACTTGGGAAAAGAAACTCCCAAATCAAGGAACTATCGTTTTTTTTGACCGCAGTTGGTATTCAAGAGCTATAATTCAGCCTGCAATGGGTTATTGCACAGAAAGCCAATACAAATACTTTATGAAAAAAGTTAATGCCTGGGAAAAAGGACTTATTGATAGCGGTATTATCTTAATTAAAATTTATTTATCTATTTCTAAAGAAAATCAAAAATTACGTTTTCAATTTAGAAAAGATCATGACTTAAAATATTGGAAACTATCCTCAAACGATTGGAAGGCTCATAAAAATTGGCAGCTATTGACAGACTATAAAGAGCAAATGTTTGAAAAAACTTCTACTGTTGATGCGCCATGGGTTGTAATTAATTCTGATAATAAAATGATAGCGAGACTCAATGCCATTAGATATGTGTTATCAAATATCAATTATTCTAATAGGAAAAATCTAAAGCCTAAGAAGTGGTCAAAAGAATCGCCTGTTTATAATATCTCNCTTTTTAATACAAGGTTTGATGACTTGAGCAGAGAGCAATATGAGCTTTTAAATAAGCTAAAGGCTCATGAGTAATCATTTAACCTGACTATATTCAATTGTTACAGTTAAAAAATTCTTTTTCATATATGCCTTTTAAAAAATTTGTCAATACATTAATTAATTATATTTACAGCACAAGAACTTAGGGTATTGATTTGCAAATACTATATGAACAAATCATAAACAAATCAATTTGGGTAAGATTATTATAGATGATAACAATAATAAAATTATAAATTAGAATATCCATGCCGCATACCTTTACAATATTATGATGAAATAACATCAATGGTTCAAAACCAGCTAAGCGATAGTCTGAAATTTGCTTCCATAGATATTGGCAGCAATGCAATGCGCTTATTATTCTGTAGAGTTTTAGAAAATTCTTCTACCGCATTTATAAAAGAATCACTTATTCGAATGCCTTTAAGGTTAGGTGAGGACGCTTTTACGCTTGGAAAAATCTCTGATGAGAATACTCAAAAATTAAAGAATACAATACACGCATTCTATTTAATGATTCAAGCCTATGATCCTATAAGCTTTAAATCATGCGCAACTTCTGCTCTGCGCACTGCATCTAATGGCCAAGCCATTGTTGATGAGATTAATCAGATTGTAAATGTTAACCTTCAAATTATTTCTGGAAAAGAAGAGGCTCGCATTATTATGGCTAATCATATAGAGCAGCACCTTGATCCAAAAAAAAATTATGTTTATATAGATGTAGGTGGAGGAAGCACGGAAATAAGTTTTATCCTAAATAGAGAAAAAGCACTATCTAAATCATTTCCAATTGGTTCAGTGCGAATATTAAAGGATCAGGTATCAACTTCAGATTGGGAAAAAATGCAGAGCTGGGTCGTTGAGCAGCGCAATCAATTTGATGGACCTACGAAGTCAATTGGAAGCGGTGGAAATATCAATAAAATCTTCTCAATGATTGAAGATAAAAAGAAAAATGAGATAAATATTGATACAATCAGAGAAGTATTAAATACCATCAAACCGCTTAGCCTAAAACAAAGAATCGTTGAGCTGGGCTTGAGACCTGATAGGGCAGACGTCATCATGCATGCAGGAAAAATTTATGAAAGAATTATGGATTGGTCGCAATGTGAAAAAATGATAGTGCCGCATTCTGGATTGCCAGATGGAATTATTCATGAATTATATGCTGAGCATCTTTCCTAGATTAAGAAAATGTTTATTTGATAAGATTGTTCATAATCAATTAACTTTCACATCTTAAAATTGCTCAAATTAAACTTTTAAATTATCTTGAATAGTAAAACTTCTGATCAAATATATCTCTTTATGAGGATAGCAGCCGTCTTTGCTGTTTTATATTTATTCCTTGTTAGCATTGGGATGATTGGATCAGCCTTCAAGGGGCTGGGTCGCGGATTTGCCGAAAGCCTATTTCAAAGCCAGGCCAGTCCATTCATTGGTCTTTTCATTGGGGTGCTNGCGACAGGTTTAATTCAGAGTTCTTCAACAACAACTTCTTTGGTGGTTGGAATGGTTGCCGCAGGAACTTTTGGCAGTGATCCAGAATTAGCGGTTGCAGCAGCAGTACCATATATTATGGGCGCAAATATTGGAACCAGTATCACCAATACAATTGTTTCATTAGGGCATATTGTAAACAGAGAAGAGTTCAAGCGAGCATTTTCAGCATCTGTGGTTCATGATTTTTTTAATATTCTTGCTGTTATTATTATCTTTCCACTTGAACTTATTTTTGGAATTATAAGCAAGTTTTCCATTGCTTTATCCTCTCTTCTTGTTGGAACTGGAGGCGGTACTTTCACAAGTCCAATCAAACTAATCACAAAGCCTACTGTAAAGTGGATAGAGCATCTTTTTCAACAGCAGTCGATTGTAGAGGCGAACGCATTAATGCTTATAGCAGCTTTAGCGTTTCTATTCTTTTCATTACGCAGTCTTACTAAGCTGATCAAATCATTAGTGATGTTTAGGCTCCAGGCATTTTTTGACACCCATATATTTCGCACCACCTTAAGAGCAATGTTTTTTGGGGTTATAATTACAATCCTTGTTCAAAGTAGTTCAATCACAACCTCTTTGGTCATTCCACTAGCTGGCGCTGGAATATTAAATCTCAGGCAAATATTTCCATATACGTTAGGCGCTAATATTGGAACCACTGTCACCTCACTTTTAGCTAGTATGGTTTCGGGAACAATTGCTCCCTTGGCTGTTGCTTTAGGACATCTTTCATTTAATTTGCTGGGCATTGGCCTTTTGTGGCCTATCAAAAGGGTTAGAGAAATCCCAATCCATCTTGCAGAATGGTTTTCTAATTTGGCCACTAAAAACAAAATTTATCCTCTACTTTATTTATTAATAGTATTTTTTCTAATCCCCTTAAGTTTAATTTCAATGGTTAGGTAGGTATATATGTCTTTATTCAATGATATAATAAAAATATGGAAATCTGATAGCCTGCTTTCTCAAGCCTGGGATGATTCCATCTCAATGCTAAAGCTAAGTNACGATATTTTCATAAAATCTATAGATAGTTTTAATTCGCATGACTCCGTAGAAGAGATCAAGGCTTTAAAAAAGGAGGACAGAAAGATCAATGACTATCAAATGACAGTTCGGCGTAAAGTGCTTACCTATTTTTCATTAGAAACAAGCTCCAGGGAAGTTCCAAACGGTTTGATTCTNGTGGATATGGTAGTTGATATCGAACGGATAGGGGATTATTGCAAAAATATTTCTGATCTAACGCTGATGCAAAAAGCGTCATTTGATTTNGGAGAGCTCAAAGAAGAAATCTCAGCTATGGAGAGTGAAGTAAGATCTAGGTTTTCTACCACGATCCAAGTCATTGAAAATCAAGATGAAGATTTAGCGCGAACCTTGAATGATAAGTATAAAAAAACGGTATCTTCAGCATCCGATAAGATCGTATCTGGCATTGTAAGTGGAGATGTCAAATTAGATAGTCAATCTAAATCTGCATCTTTAGTNTTATACGCTAGATATTTAAAACGTATTGGTGCTCATTTAAAAAATATTACCTCTACGGTTGTCAATGCATATGACCGNATAGGCTATGAGAGGTAAGAGGAATAATTATTTAATTTCTTAAAGGCTTTCCAGCTTTAAGCATATATCGAATTCTATCCTGCGATAGCTTTTCGCCAGCTAAAGAAACAAAAGCTTCTCTTTCAATATCNAAAAGATACTGNTCATCAACGGATTTNGTAAGCCCTGCTTTNTCGCCACCGGTTAGAATATAAGCNANCTTTTTTGCTATGAATTCATCGTGCTCCGATATCTTACCTTGCGCTTTAAATCCTTTAACAACCATTGCGATTGCCGTTCGACCGCCTGTNCCTGGCAGCTTAAGATCATCGCGATATGNAGGAGGCTTGTACCCTNCTTCAATTAAGGATAGCGCTTTGTCTTTTGCGGCTTTTATCCTCTGATCNTTATTCAGTATGACCGTATCGGTTTTTAAAAGATAACCTAAACTTTTTGCCTCATCTGCGCTTCTGGAGACTTTTGCAAATGCAATCGTTTCAAACGCTTTTTGAGAAACTTGAAATGCATTCAACCTTCCAGATCCACTGTTTTCCATGAGATTTAAGATAATTCTTAAGTTTCCACCAGCGCCGGGTACAAGCCCAACGCCAATTTCAACCGCGCCCATGTATAATTCACCTAAAGCAACGCGATGCACAGCAGGCGCTGAAATTTCAAATCCCCCACCCAGTGCCAAGTGATGAGGGGCAGCAACTACCGGTGCTTTAGAAAATCTAATGCGCTGCATAAGACCTTGAAATTGTTTGAGATCATTATTGATCTTATCAAATTTATTAGCATCAATTACTTGGATCATATTTGCTAGATTTGCACCAGCGCAAAAATTTGCTCCCTGATGCCCAATTACCAATGCTTTGTATTTATCAGAATCAAGTAAGTCCATCGCGTCGTTCATCATTTCACCCATAGATGAATCGATTGGATTAAGCGTAGGTTGAAGCGCGGAGTGAAACTCAATATTGAGCACTTGATCTCCTAAATCAATCAAGCTAGCACTCCAATCTCTTTTGATTAGGTTGTTTCCTGACTTTTTAAGATTAAGATTGATGACCTTTGGATCTTCTTCGATCGTTTTTATCGATGAGGTAAGTACATCATAGTAGGTTCGTTTTCCATTCTTTAATTCATAGAATGTTTCTCTTCCCGATGAAAGCATCTCTACAACCCAGTTAGGTACTTTTTTGTTTTCTTTTTTCATCCGGTTGACCGTTGCCTGGACACCCATTGCATCCCAGCATTCAAATGGCCCAAGCTCCCAGCCATAGCCCCACTTCATCGCATTATCAATATTGATAATATCATCACTGATTTCAGGTATACGATTGGCAGAGTAGATCAAAGAATCTGCAGTGATCTCCCACATAAATTTGCCAGCCTTATCATCATTGAAAGCCAAAGCCTTAATTCTACTCTCAACTTTCTGGAAAGCTTTTGCAACACGATAGCCATCAAATAAAACCTTTTTTTGATCCTTGTATTCGCCCGTTTTAAGATCAATCGATAAAATACCTTCTTCTGTTTTTTTATAAAAACCCGCTTTTGTTTTTTGACCCAACCTGCCATCATCGATTAAATTTTGAAGAATNTCGGGCGCTTTAAGGGTTTCTCTTGCCTCATCATCAACNAGATTATCATAGCTAGTCGCAGAAACATTTGATTGCACATCCAGGCCAACAATATCGACCGTTCTAAAAATTCCACTTTTTGGTCTACCCACAATCGTGCCGGTCAACTTATCAACTTCTTCAACGCTAAGCCCCATCTCAATGGCCAATTTAATTGCGTTGTTTGCACCATGCACACCAATGCGATTACCGATGAAGTTTGGCGTATCTTTTGCGTGCACGATTCCTTTGCCTAAAATATTTTCACCGATGGATGCTAATGTATTATATATATCATTATCTGTTTGAGGACCTTTTACTAATTCTAGTAGACGCATATACCGCGGAGGATTAAAAAAGTGGGTGATTAAAAAACGCGATTTGAGATTATCGGGTAATACCTTAATTAATTCGGCCAAGGGTATTCCAGATGTATTAGAGCTCATGATAACTGACTCTTTTAAATGAGGAACTATATTTTTATAGACCGTATGTTTTATTTCAAGATTTTCTGCAACAGCTTCAATCACGAGATCAACATCCTTAAGCTTNTCAAGATCATTATCATAAGTGCAGGCAGTAATCAGTTCTGCATTTTTTGGTTTATACAGTGGAGCAGGTTTAAGCTTGGATAAAACCTCAACCCCTTTTTTTGCAAGATCGCTATTAATATCAAAAAGCAATGACGGGATACCGGCATTGCTAAAATGCCCNGCAATCTGCGCGCCCATAGTACCCGCNCCTAGTACAGCTACCTTTTGAATATTATGATCCACAATTAAGNCCTTTTGATTATGGTTGCAATGCCTTGACCGCTACCGATACACATGGTTGCAAGNCCNATATTAGTATTNTGCTGCTCCATCACATTAATCAAGGTTGTTAAGATGCGAGCTCCCGAGCAGCCTAAAGGATGCCCTAGTGCGATCGCGCCNCCNTTGAGATTAATTTTANTTTCATCCCANCCGCCCTTTCGAATCACATACANTGATTGCGCTGCAAAAGCCTCATTTAATTCAATCGTTTCAATGTCATCCATAGTAAGNTTTGCTTTTTTTAATGCTTTTTCAACCGCGGGAAGGGGACCCATACCCATCCGATCCCAGTGAACTCCAGCGATTGCGCGCGATACAATTTCAGCTCTGGGCTTTAGATCGTTGTTACTGCAAAAAGATTCATTTGCCACTATTAATGCGGCAGCGCCTACTGAAATAGGACTACTGGTAGCAGCGGTCACCGTTCCATTTTCAAGAAAAGCAGGGGAGAGGCTTTTAATTTTTTCTACATCAGGCTCTCTTGGTCCATCATCCTTATTCACGGTAGCTTCGCCATTAACATCAATTGAAACTAATTCTTGATCAAATTTTCCGTCTTCATAGGCCTTTAATGCCTTGCGATGCGAGTTCATCGCAAATTCTTCTTGATCTTCCCTAGAGATGTCTAGATCATTCGCTAGGTTTTCAGCAGTCTCACCCATGCCAATATAAAATTCTTGTTCGGCAAGTTCTGGATGAAAGTCTGGGGCAAATCCACCCATCGGTACTGCGAACATATCTTCAACCCCAACAGCAACACCAGCATCAATATCCCCGCACTCCGCAGCGGTACTTATTTGATGCGCGGCATCCATTGACGAGCCGCAAAAACGGTTGATAACTTTACCCGTAGAATCGATCGGCAGCCCTGCTAAAACACCAACTGATTTACCGATGATATGACCTTGAGGACCTTCAGGGTAGGCACATCCAACAACAACATCCTCGATCATTTCTGCTTT
>PASZ01000011.1 GCA_002712245.1 Fidelibacterota bacterium
TCAACCGCTGGATATTGATTATTATTTAATGCGCTAAAATTCCAACCATGATTAAATATATCATTGATCATTCGATCAAATTCATTTAGTGATAATTGATTTGGTTTCAATTTAATTAAAGTCATTTCTGACTCCTTTCTTATTTAATTAATAAATTTACTTATACTGTTGCAATTGTTATGCCAGTATAAAATCAAAGCCATTATTACATATATAATTGTCTATATGACATATGCATATGTCATATAGACAGATATGATACAATTAAAGTGATTGAATTTTATAAAATTCAAGGAAAGGTTTCGCTTTTAAGAAGTTATTTTTATTTATTTCTTTGGTTGAGCAAAGGAAATGTGGGCAATATTACAGTAACTACATAAAGACAATAAATTAATTTGAAAATCTTCTCATTATTTTTTGAGCTATTTCTTCACCCATTTTTTCACCCCACTGTTCGAAAACTACAGACATTTCTTGTGTCATTGTTGTAGTATTCTTAGCAAGCTTTCTTCCTGAGGAAGTTCTGTAAAACTTTATAATATTTTTTAAATCATTATTGCTTAAGTATTTCATATATATTGGAAGCGATAGATCAACAAAATCTCTTCTGAGTTCTGTTTTAAATTCATCAATTATTTCATCTAATGTTGATTTTGATATATCGCTAATACCATACGCATCAGCATCAATTAACATATCAAAAGTCTGATTAATTGAAAAATCTAGTAAGTCAATTGTATTAGTAACCTCAAAATATTTTTGAAGATTTTCTTTATAGTCATTGTATTGTGTATTTTGACTGAAAGCTAATGTTATGATTGTTATCATTGCTGTTATATAGTTTTTCATATTGTCCTCATTCTATTAACTAATAAACTTAAACATTAATATATATTTAAAAACGTTTATATAAATGAAAATTCTATCCTTGTAGAGGGATGGACATAAATTGTAATTTATTTATAATTAAATACTATGAATCAACAAATTGCAGCTTCAAATCGTAAAGCNTATCATGAATATCATATTCTTGATAAGTATGAAGCTGGTATNGANCTATTAGGTAGTGAGGTTAAAAGCCTNAGAGAGGCAAAAGCNAATTTAAAAGANTCGTATGTTATTATTNGAAAAAANCAAGCNTGGNTAAGNGGNATGCATATTAATCCTTACTCCAATACCGGNCACGAGGGTCATNANCCGGTCAGAAATAGAAGACTTNTATTAAANAAAAAAGANATAATTAAGATCAAAGCAAATCTTGATCANAAAGGNTTAACAGCNATTCCATTAAAGNTNTACTTTAATAATAANGGTTGGGCAAAACTNGAAATAGGACTTGCNAAGGGNAAGAAAATCTATGATAAGAAAAAATCTATNAAGGAAAGAGATATNAANCGAGATATGCAGCGCGAATTAAGGGACCGTTCCAAATGAGNTTTGNNTCTGTAGATGANCANTTAAAACTNATNAATCGCGGNGTTGAAGAATTAATTCCTGAGGATCAATTAGTTGATAAGTTAAATAGGTCATNAAAAGAGGGTAANCCACTGCANGTAAAACTTGGCTGCGATCCCAGCAGACCCGATCTGCANGTTGGCCATGGAGTAGTCTTNCGAAAATTACGCCATTTTCAGGATCTTGGCCANCAGTCAATTTTGGTNATNGGTGATTTTACNGCGATGATNGGNGATCCATCNGGTCGTAATAAAACNAGACCNCAACTTACNCTAGAAGAAACCAAGGAGAATGCGCAGTCTTACATCGAACAAGCAGCNNNTATTCTAGATATNGATAAATTAAAGATCGTNTTCAACTCGGAGTGGTTAAATNCGATGAATTTTAGCGATGTNATCAAGCTTTCCAGTCATTATACCGTTGCTCGCATGCTNGAAAGAGANGATTTTACCAAACGCTATCAATCGGAGACNCCCATATCGATTCACGAGTTCATGTACCCNTTNGCNCANGGNATGGATTCGGTGCATTTGCATGCAGATGTAGAATTGGGTGGTACCGATCAAAAATTTAATCTGCTTGTGGGTAGAGACCTGCAAAAGGAATACGACCAAGAGCCNCAGGTTGTGATNACNTTNCCTTTATTGGAGGGAACCGATGGTCACGACAAGATGTCCAANTCNTACGGCAATGATATTGGTCTAACCGANACCCCNGAGGATATGTACGGTAAATCTATGTCGATTACCGATGAGATGATCNTNAAGTATTTTACTTTAGCNGCCGATGCCGATGATGTGTTATTGGNTCAAGTTGAAAAAGACCTNAANGATTCATCCTACAANCCCCGNGATGCCAAGCGGCTACTGGGAAGAACATTGGTNGCNCTNTATTACNATGAGGATGCCGCTNTAAAAGCCGAGCAACATTTTGATCAGGTNATCGTNAATAAAGACAACCCNGANGATATGACTGAATTCAGNTTAGANCNGGATATGAATATNATTGAAGTNTTGCATANNTCNAGCTTGGTNGANAGNAAAAGTGAAGCCAGGAGGNTATTCAATCAAGGCGCTATTCGCATNGATGGAGAAAAGNTAGNNGATATGAATACGATNCTTTCTAAAGGANCNGAATACATCATCAAAGTNGGTAAAAGACGTTTTTTAAAGNTAAAATGAAAAAAATTTCGNTTCTGTCGATAATATCGACACTAATTATTACAAGCTGCGTATCCCCAAACCCACCCAAATTGGTGGTGGTTTTGGTCTCTGATCAAGCAGATCCAAATATTTTAGATAAATACGATCATTTATTTACCGGTGGATTTAGATGGCTTATAGATAACGGAATCATTTACAATGATGCCCACCTTAATCATGGCAATACCATTACAGCCGCGGGCCATTTTTCGCTTTCTACAGGTGTTCATCCTGGGAAAGAAGGTATTATAGATAATGAATGGTACGATAGAAAATTAAAGCGCTCCTATTATGCGGTAGAAGATACCTCGGTCACAAATCTATCCGGCAAGGAGATCATAGGCAGATCCTATCGCCATATCAAAAATTCTAGTCTAGCGGATTGGATGAAGCAATCGAACCCCAATACTAAGATCGTTTCGCTATCTGGAAAAGATCGTGCAGCCGTCTTATTTGGAGGCACCGATCCCGATCTTATGCTGTGGTACGATAAAAAGGGAGCCTACAGTATGTCTACTTACTATGCTGACTCTCTTCCTAGTTGGGTACAGGACTTTAATATAAGGCTCAACGTTAAAAGCTACATGGACAGTACCTGGAGCTTGGTTAGGAGCCCAGAGGTCTATGCGCAAAATACCCGTATTGATAATTTCANAGGTGAGAAGATCGTATCTAAGAAGAAAGGGGCAACCCCCACATTGCCCTTATTATTAGGTGATATATCCATGAAATCGTTATTAGAGGGATTTTATGAGTATCCGCAAGGGGATAGGTCCCTTATCGATCTTGCCCTTGAATCCATCGAAAGGCTTGATCTTGGAGGCGACGATGTGCCGGATCTACTTTTTGTAGGATTATCTGCAACCGATGGTGTTGGTCATCATTTTGGCCCCCATTCAGTGGAACAGCTCGATAATCATTTACGCCTGGATAACCAGTTAATGCGATTGATCGACCATGTCGAAGAGAAGGTGGGTAGTGGTAATGCGATATATGTATTCTCAAGCGATCACGGCGCGCTAGAGCTACCTGAGTCCTTGAAATTGAAACGCATCAGCGCCGGTCGCGTATCCCGCAAACAGGAAAAACAGGTCTTTGCAGAAATCTTAAGTCAGATTGATCTTAAGATCGGCCCAGGTAAGGTCGAGGAGTACGATAATAATTTTTATTTTCACAATGGACTAACGGAGGAAGAAAAGGATATTGCATCAAATACGATCAAGGGTTTAGTTTTTAATATTGAGGGTGTTAGGATGGCCTTGAGCCCCCAAGAGATCATGTTGCTTCCTAACTCTAAGGAAAATACNAAACTGAAGAATATGATCCATCCGATAAAAAGTCCTGATATCTACGTGATATTNAAAGAGAATTGGTTATGGAGATCAACTCCTGGNACTAGCCATGGATCGCACTATAGCTACGATNCGCATATACCGTTGATCTTTTCCAAAAATGGCATTGAATCCAGCCGGAGAGATNAATCGGTTTACTCGGTNGATTTGGCCCCTACCATNGCNAAATATCTTGGTNTAAAANATCCNTCAAGCATNGATGGNAGGGCNTTNAAATTNANATTTNATAATAATTAGTTNATTAAGGANATAATTATGANTNTAGANTTACTTACAGAATTCTTTATGTGGTTCGCTATTATAAATTTTGCAATGATAATCATTTTTTATCTAACGATTAGATTTTTATTTGTAAATGATTTCATATATAATACTTTTATAAAAAGTATGTATTTGGGCACCAAGGAAGAGTTCAATAAAATGATAGTCAGCACTTTTTTCTTATATAGAATACTTTTCGCTTTTTTTGCACTTTTTCCTTACCTGACGTTATTGATCATTAAATAATTGTTTTTGATATTTCCTATCATACTTCATAAGAGGTAACTTTTATTTTATTATTTAAGCTTATATTTAATTTTTGGAGATAGTTATGTCTGATAATGTAAAAGAATTTTCTACCGATGATTTTAAATCCGAAGTGGTAGAATCTGATACACCGGTCCTGGTTGATTTTTGGGCCGAATGGTGTGGCCCTTGTAGGGTTATCGCTCCTGTTGTTGAGGAGCTTGCTAACGACTATGAGGGCAAAGTGAAGTTCGGCAAGGTAAATGTTGATGATCATAATCAAGTTGCAAGTGAATATGGTGTAAGAAGNATTCCTACCTTACTGATATTTAAAGNTGGTGCAGTTGTTAATCAAATTGTTGGCGCTGTACCCAAAGAAAAAATAACCGATATCTTAGATACGGTTGTCTAGTTTTTAATTAATTAAATAGAATGAATCGAAAGGTTATAATTATTGGATCTGGTCCTGCTGGTTTAACAGCAGCACTTTATACCGCTCGCGCAAATCTAAATCCATTGGTCTTTGAAGGTAGTCAGCCTGGTGGTCAGTTAACGATTACAACTGATGTTGAAAATTTCCCCGGTTTTCCGGATGGAATTATGGGCCCTGAATTAATGGATTTATTTCGTAAACAGGCTGAAAGATTTGGCGCCGAGTGCCATTTTGAACATGTGACCAAGGTTGATTTTAGCAAAAAACCCTACAACGTATGGGTGGGTGATAAGAATTACCAAGCTGAATCAATTATCATCGCAACAGGAGCAACCGCAAAGATGNTAGGCTTAGATAGCGAAAAAGAGCTGATGGGTTTTGGGGTATCNGCGTGNGCGACTTGCGATGGTTTTTTCTTTAAGGATAAAAAAGTGTTGGTCGTAGGTGGTGGCGATTCTGCTATGGAAGAAGCAACNTATCTTACCAAGTTTGCTTCAGAAGTGGTTATTGTACATAGAAGAGAAGAATTTAGAGCTTCTAAGATCATGATCGATCGGGCGATGAATAATCCAAAAATACGTGTATTATGGAATTCTACGATCGATGAGATNATGGGATCGCAAGAAAAAGGTGTNCATGCNGTGAAAATTAATAAAACGGATTCTGATGAAAGTTTTGAAGAAGAATGCGATGGCGTNTTTATGGCGATTGGTCATAAACCAAATACGGAATTATTCACTGATGTTTTAAAAACCGATCAAAATGGTTATTTGGTAACTACAAATGGNTCNACATCTACCAATATCGATGGNGTATTCGCCTGNGGAGATGTTCAGGATCANGTNTATCGACAAGCGGTAACGGCTGCTGGGTCNGGATGTATGTCAGCGATAGATGCNGAACGATACCTAGAAAGTATCNCAGATTAAATAATCTTTCTTTTCGTCCTCTTAAAATAGGGNGGTGAAATGAGTAAAAAAACAACGCTAATCTTAGAGTTGNAAAAAATTCAAAGATTNGTTAATTCAAGTTTAGTTTTAGATATTCGTCATTTNAAGTTTCACAAAGGAACCATNTATGGNGTGGTTGGNNCTGTGGGTTCTGGTAAAACTTCNTTANTNAGTATCCTATCTGGTTTTTCAAAGCCGAATAAAGGCTCAGTCCTTTATGATTACAAACCGTACAAAAAAAATCTATTTGGGGTAATTAACCCGCCTAAAGAAATGTTTTTTGTCAATAATCATAGATTCAAAAATAAAAACGTATCAACACTTTTTGAAAAATCTAATGGGAGTCAAATATTATCAAATTATTTTTCAAATTCATCTGTAGATACAATCATGAATACGAAGTTGAATAGCTTATCGATTGGTGAGAAAAGTGCGGTTTCTCTTGCCCTAGGTATTGAGTTTGATCCACGGGTTTTGGTGATAGATGATTATGCCATGCACTATGATAATAAAATGGAAAATAAGTTCAGAAAAAAATTAAAAAATATGAATAAAGATCACGGCACAACATTAATTTTATCTTCTGCAAATGAACAAACGCTTAGATCTTTTTGTTCGGTATTGATTTATTTAGATAACGGCCATATTTCAAAAATTCGAACGGGAACCCAAAAAACTAACTCGTATAGTAGAAATCGCTNTAAAGGTTATCAAAATAATAAATCTAAACGAACAAGATCTAGATATAAGGGAAATAATGATAAATCGAGATAAGTTTAAATCTATCGTTGACAGCTTTCAGAATAAGAAAGTGCTGATTATTGGCGATGTGATGCTAGATAGATATTATTACGGCCAAACCAATCGAATGTCACCAGAAGCCCCGGTACCCATAGTTGACATTGATAAAATCATAGATAATCCTGGGGGTTCTTCAAATGTAGCCTTNAATATTTCAATGCTTGGCGCAAAGCCTATCATTTGTGGAATCATTGGCTCTGATGAATATGGGACAACCATTCAAAATCAGCTAGAAAAAAATAATATCTCAACCGATCTAATTATTGAAGATTCACATCGACCAACCACTATTAAATCGCGAATTATTTCTAAAGAACATCAAGTAATACGTATGGACCAAGAAGACGCTAGCGACCACTCAGAAGTGCTAACAAATAAAATCATTACGGCAGCTTCCAAAGTCATCAATGATTTAGATGGAATTATTTTGCAAGATTATAATAAAGGTCTTTTAAATGGATTTAGTATTCCCAAATTTCTAAATCTTGCTACAGAAAATGAAGTTCCAGTATATGTAGATCCAAAGCATAATAATTTTACCTCTTACAATAATGTCAGATTATTTAAACCAAATCTTTCAGAATTTTTACATTATGATTCCAAATTTAAAAATATTGAGGATGTAGGCTTGGCATTTAAAAGTAAGATTAATTCTGAAATATTAATGATAACAAAAGGCGCTGATGGTGTTTCTGTTTTCTATGAATCAGACCATTTTCAAATATCAACAAGAGCTCGCAAAGTACACGATGTTTCCGGTGCCGGTGATACCGTTATTTCAACTTTTTGTTTANCAGATTTATGTAATGCTAACCCTCAAGAATCAGCGTTTATTGCAAACTATGCAGCTGGTCGCGTATGCGAACAGCCNGGTGTTGTGCCCATTCAAGCATCTATGCTGAAAGAACTTTTAGATCATCTAGATCAATAATTATACCATTACTGATTATATGCATTCAGCGATTGTTAAGACATTAATATTATTTTCAGTAATTGACAATCTATCATCACAACCNGATCTACGTTTTAATCCTTTCGATTGGGTCGCTTATAGGCAAACGGGCTCAATAAATTCTATTTCTTTTAGCGATAGGTATGCCTTTATAGGTACACAAATGGGCGGTGTATTACGATTTAATATTAATTCTCAACGATTTGATGAGCCTATTACGACTGCGCAAGGGTTAGATAATAATTTTATAACAGCCGTACATTTTTCTTCCAATGGAATTCTCTGGGTTTCATCTTCGGATGCTTTGCAATATAGTCTATCTGCTGAAGGGGATTGGAGAATAATTAAGTTATCATCAATCGGAATACCCAATAGAGCAAATATTTATCGTATTGGTGATGACGGTAAAGATATTTGGATTGATTCGGATGGAATATTGTATAGACTGGATAGCATGACGGGCATTGTACTTGAAACTATTGTTAGACAAGACAGAGTTATTCGATGGAGCTCAGGTATAAATAATACGATCAATGATTATTCAAATATGCTTTTTAATTTTACCTTTTTAGATGGTTGGATGAATAATNTGAATAATATTTTGAGCCCAGATGGTGATTATATAAATATAACGACCATAGCAGAAAATAATTTTGGACAAATGATGATTGGCTGTAGCGATGGAACGTTCTTTTTTGGTAATAAATCTATGCGAATGCTGACCCCATATAGATTTGGATTGNCATCAAATGATGTTCACGCAATTAATGGTAAAAATTCTTTTTGGATTGGTGGTAGATCCATTGATTTGAANGCTGGGATTACCTATTTTGATCCTAATAGAAATATTTTTGATCATTACTATTTTGAAAAAATTATCAATTTAGATTCTTCACCTATTTTTTCATCAATAGATTTAAAAAAAGAAGTACTGTTTGGTGGTGAGGAAAAAATTATTGTTTTTGAAAAAAAAGAGAATATGTGGAGCGAATTTTACTTATCATCAGGCTTGAGAAGAAGCATAGTTAATGACATGATTGAAATTGATGATGACTTATGGATTGCAACATCCAATGGAATAATGATCATAGATAGAGAAACAAAAAAATCTTTTGAAAATGAAATTACAGATTTACTTAAGAATGATATTGTTTATGACTTCCTTTATTACAAGCAAACCTTATTTATAGCCACCACTTCTGGACTATATATTTATGATAATAAAAATGAAATATTTTATGAATATGACTCTTTTGGTTATATGGAAAAAGATTTTAGTTTTTCACCCAATAGATTCAGATTTACTTCGATTTCAAGATATAGAAATGATATTTATTTTGCTANCCAAGAATCTATAATTAAATTTAATTTTTTGAATCGAACGTGGTCTAAAGCTGTAAGTGCTGATGTTTATAGCGCAATGGAGATCAAAGATATTGAAGTGTTTAAGGATAATATGTTTATAGTTACAATGAACGGTTTAGTTCANTATAATTTAAAAGATAAGATTATTCAGGTTTTTAATTATAAATTTTTAGGTAGAATAAATAAGGTAAATATTAAAACATCAAAAGTTTGGATTGGAACTTCACAGGGGATGATTTCGTATCGTTATAAGTAATGCATAGATTTTTATTTATATTATTTAGTCTTATTATATTTTTTGAAAATATTAATGCGCAAAATCGCCCTAGATCTAAAAAGAAAGAATTGATACGCCAATATACATTTACCGCACTTTCTGTAGCAGATTCAAAATCAGATTCAATTAGGATATTATCCTACTTAGTCGTTCCAAATAGCGTCTTAAAGTTTGTCAAAAAATCCAATACTTTTGAATCTTCTTATCAGGCAAAAATTACTATCAAAAAGAAAAAAGGTGCACAGTTAGGTAGGAAAAGCTGGTCAAATACGCTCAAAACTAAAGACTATTTAGAATCAACCTCAGATAAAATTTCTACTGTACATTTTTATGAATTTAAAGTTCCACCTGATGATTATATAGTATCATCAGAATTATTTGATAAAGACTCCAATGAGAGCGGTATAATTAACAGGGAAATAAAACATAAGAAACAAAATGCAAACGTTCTAATCTATAAACCATTCTTAATCGATAGCTTTGATGGAAATTGGGGTTTAGGTAGCAACGAAATTCCAATTATATCAAATATTATCGGAAAAAATTCAGTTAAACCTACGATTTTCTTATCAGGTAAAGTAGATACGGGTCTATACAAAATTAATATCACCATTAATTCAACAAATAAAAAAGAATTATGGAATCAGTCTTATGAAGTTAATACTAAAGACAATTTTTTTGTTCAAAGAATTGCAATACCTGAAGAGGTCATTAACAAAGGCCTAAGAAAAAAGGTTTATGTTACTTTAGAGCAAGGTAAAAANAAGAAAAAAGAAACATTAATATTTGGTGTTACTAGAGATGGTTTTTCAAAGTCAATTTCAAGCTTTAATCAGGCAATTCTCGCTATGCGTTATATATTAGTTGATGATGAATATAAAAAGATGCGCCGCTCTAAACCTGAGATGCAAGAAGAGTTGTTTTTAAAATACTGGAAAGATAGAGACCCTTCTCCTGAAACGAAAAAAAATGAGCTTCAGGATGAGTATTTTGCAAGAGTTGCTTATGCTAACAATTCTTTTAAAGGCAGTACCGATGGCTGGAGAACACAAATGGGCGAAATTTATATAAAATTTGGTCGTCCAGATGACATTGAAGAATACAGTGACCCCTATACTAGATATTACCAGCAAAGATGGCATTATTACCGCATAAATAAATATTTTGACTTTGTAGATGAAAGTGGTTTTGGTGATTATAGATTAACGTCTCCATTCTACGGTGGAAACGCTTGGTAGTATTTCAATGAACTTTAGCCAGGAAGAAATAGAATCTTTACGAAAATTATTATTTCGAGATGAAAATCANAATAATCCTGAATTGCGATCGATCTATAATAAAATAACCAGTAAAAAAGATAATTTTACGATGTTCGTGGATGGAGCAGCCGACTTGCATTCAAAAACTTCGGGTATTGGTGGTGTGATTTATAAGGATGAAGAAGAGTTATTCACATTTTCTGAATATTTAGATGATGCTACAAATAATGAGGCAGAATATACCGCCTTGATATATGGTTTAAAGTTGCTAATTAAAGAAAATGTTTTAAATATTGATATATATTCAGATAGCGAATTAGTAGTTAAACAAATCAATGGTCTATATAATGTTAAAAATCAGCGTATGAAAAAACTTTACGATAAAGCTATTTCTCTTTTATCGCAATTAGAATTATGGACTTTTTCACATGTATTAAGAGATAAAAATCAGGTTGCTGATAAGCTTGCAACTGATGGTAGGTTAGCAGGAAAGTGATTTATTGTTTAAAGTAATGTAATCGTATCACTTTTTTCCCTAAATTATAATTATAATCCGAGTGTAATTATTTTCAAATGAATTTCTTAAAAAATATTAAAAATCCCTTAAGCTGGGTTTCTGGTGATATTGCTATTGATTTAGGTACCGCAAATACTTTAGTCTACATTAAAGGTAANGGCGTAGTTATTAATGAACCATCAATTGTAGCTAAATCTGTACATGATGATAAGATCATTGCAGTAGGATACGATGCAAAAGCCATGGTCGGAAGAACCCATAGAGAAATTGAGACGGTTAGGCCTTTAANGGACGGTGTGATTGCTGATTTCAATATGACAGATGGCCTACTTCAAGGCTTTATAAATAAAATTAACATGAATAGACTGGCTAGACCTCGAATGGTTATATGTGTTCCATCTGGTGTAACAGAAGTTGAAAGAAGAGCAGTTCGTGATTCTGGTGAGCGTGCAAATGCCCGCCAAGTTTTTCTCATAGAAGAACCTGTTGCTGCTGCTATCGGAATAGGCCTTGATATTTCAAAACCAGTAGGTAGTATTATTATTGATATAGGAGGANGTACTACTGAAATTGCAGTTATTGCTTTAAATGGGGTTGTCACTAAAGAAGCTATTCGCGTTGCTGGGGATGAAATGGATACTGCAATAATACAATGGTTCAGAAACGAACATAAGTTAGAAGTAGGCCCTTCTACTGCTGAATCAATTAAAAAATCGGTTGGATCAGCAATGAGAATTAAAACTGAAATGATAGCAGTAAAGGGCAGGGATTTAGTTTCAGGTATACCTAAGACAATAGAAGTTTCTTCAGATGAAATTCGACAAGCTCTAAAAGATCCAATAAATGCAATTGTTGAGGCTGTTAAACGTGCATTAGAACGCACACCACCAGAATTATCTTCAGATATACTTGACCAAGGAATTATCATGACAGGTGGAGGAAGTATGCTTAAAGGTATTGATCAACTAATTCGCGAACAAACAAGTGTTCCAGTCAATGTGGCTGAAGATCCTCTACTTTCTGTAGTAAGGGGTACCGGTAAAGTCTTAGAGGATGTTAAAAAATACGAGTCTGTTCTTATATAAATATTTAAATGCAAAAAATATATCTATCTATTATAAAAAAGAGAGATCATCTTGTTTTTATATTAGCCGTATCTATTTCATTCAACCTCTTATTAAATAACGATTCTCCCAATACTCTTCTCATTAGAGCAAAATTTATTGATACTTTTTCCTTTTTGAGCACACCTAGTATGTGGTTAAAAACTATTATTCAACTTGAAGAAGAAACGCAATTGTTACGAGAAAAAAATATGCAACTCACCCTTCAATCAGATGATATGCTAAGATCGTTTGATGAAAATAAANCACTTAAAAGATTATTAGATTACAAAAAAGATAGCAACTTTAATTTANTATCCGCAAAAGTCTTAAATANGGGCTTATCTTCAAACCTCTCTTCAATTACCCTAAATGTCGGTAAAGAAGATGGTGTTAAGATCAATCAACCGATCATTATTCCTGAAGGTATTATAGGAAAGACTATTGCCGTTGGTGAAACGAACTCTATTGCACAATTGATAACCGATGTTAATTTTAGAATTTCAGTTAGAGTTTTACCATCTGGCTCTGTTGGTGTTTTACGGTATTTAAACGATGATATTTGTGAAATTAGAGAAATACAGAAAAATGCAAATATTGAACTTGGTAATACTGTTTTTACATCTGGTTTTAGCTCTATATATCCACCCAATTTACCTGTAGGTAGGGTTATTGAAATTCAAGATGAAATATCAAGTTTTCAAAAGATAGTAAAGGTAAGAATATCTTCTAAAATTGGTTCTTTATTAAATGTTTTTATAATTCGAGACAATGACAATGAATAGCGTTCAAATAATTTTTATTTCATTAGTAGTATTATTATTTCAATTTCTACTCGTCGATTTTCTTTCATTGAACCTTATTCGTCCTGATTTCTTGGTTATATATATTTTATTTATAGGCCTATCCAAAGGAAAATTTGTTGGAACTATGACCGGTTTTTGTCTTGGGTTGATATCTAATCTTTTTGGGATTGGATCTTTATTTGGATTAGAATCATTATCTTTATCAATAGTTGGCTATTTAGCAGGCTATTTAACAAATAGCTATGAAAAACTCCTTCCATACATTTTTCATTCAATTTGGTTGATAATTATATTCATCCACTTTTTTATTATATGTTATTTTAGATTTCAAAATATTTATCTGTTAGATTTATCGGATTTTTTATTCAACTGGTTAGCTTCAGTTTCGTATACTTTACTTTTTATTATTGCCATTCAGTTTATCTATCCACTAAAAGATGCCTCCCATGCTGAAGTCTCCTAATATTACGTCAAAAACTAGACTCTGGTTTTTTTATATTTTTGTAATATTTATTCATTTTATACTTTTTGCTAGATTTTTCAAAATTCAAATAGTTGATAACGAGCTCTATAAAAAAAGAGCAAAGAGTAATTATGTACGTGCGATATCTCAACCTGCACCTAGGGGTTTAATATTAGATAGATATGGTGAAATCATTGTTGATAACTATCCAACATATATACTTTATGGAATTGATGCAGAAATTAAAAATAAGGATAAAAATTTTTCAATTATTAGTGCGGCAACAGGTATTGATACATCGATACTTATAAATAATTATAATAATTATTATCGAAGCAGATTTTTGCCAGCTAAAATAGTAAAAGATTTAACAATTGAACAACTAAGTCGACTCGAAGAAGAAAAAAATAATTTAACTGGAATTATTTATAAACAATTTCCAGAGAGGATATATCATCCAAAAGTAAGATTGACACATGTGTTGGGTTATCTTAAAGAAGTTGATAAGGAGATGATGGATAATTATAAAGGTGTTCAATATAATTTTGGAGATTTAGTTGGTTGGTCTGGAATTGAAAAACAATACGAAAATAAATTAAGAGGGAAAAAAGGGGTATCATATTATCAGGTTGATGCATTCGGGAGGGAAGCTGGGACTGTTGATTCTTATAAAAACATTTTATCTCAACCAGGTCAAAACATAAACACTACACTAGATTTAAATTTACAATTACTTTTAGAAGATATTTTNAAAGATAAAAAAGGTGCTGCCATTGTTTCCAAACCTCAAACTGGTGAAGTATTATCGTATTTAAGCTCCCCCGATTATAATCCTGATCTTTTCACAGGATTAGTATCAAGCCAAGAATGGCAAAATATTGTTTCCGATCCTGATAGGCCATTATTGAATCGCGCCGCAAATGGAATGTATCCACCTGGCTCTATATTTAAAATGATAGTAGCTATCGAACTTTTAGAAAAAAAGTTAATAGATAANAAATGGTCAACTTTTTGTACAGGTAAATACGAATTTTATGATAGGGTGCATAAGTGCTGGGAAAAAAATGGCCATGGAAAGGTTGATATGGAAACAGCTATTGCTCAATCCTGTGATGTTTTTTTTTATGAAGCAATTCAAAAAGTAAGATTAAATGAACTAGAAGAGCGATCTANATTATTTTTTCATGGCGTACCAACCAATATTGATTTACCCTCTGAAATGAAAGGAAGAATGCCAAATAGAAGTTATATGAATAAACTTTATGGTCGTTACGGATGGTCAACGGGTGCTATGCTTAATATATCTATAGGTCAGGGTGAAATATTAGTAACACCGATTCAAATGGCAGCTTATATCAATATAATAGCTACAAAGGGTAATACAAAAAGATTGCATTTTGTTTCAGCAGAACCATTAATAGATTACAATAAAATTTCACTAAAAGAAAATACATGGGAAACTATTCATAATGGAATGCNGAAGGTGGTTTATGCACCAAAAGGAACTGGCCGTCTTTCAAATCCAAAAATTTCTGGTGTTAATGTTTATGGAAAAACTGGCACTGCCGAAAACCCTCACGGAGAAACCCATGCCTGGTATATTGGCTATGCTTTAGATCGAGATGATGATATGGTTTCCGTTGTTATTCTAGTTGAAAATGGAGGTGGAGGGGGNAGTGTAGCATCTCCGATCGCTGGAAAGATTTTTAAAAAATATTTTAATAATAAAAATACGAAATTTGCCAATATTCAATGATTTCAAATTTAATTAATTCTGTAAAAACATCCCCATTTAGTTTATTGGTTATTATTTTTGCAATTTTAAGTATTGGATTGATATCTCTATATAGTATTGCAGAGATTAAAGCGGATGATGCTTCTAACGCATTTTTAAGGCAATTAATTTTTTTAGGACCTGCAATAATTTTGATGCTTATATTTACAATAATTCCAAAAAAATTAATTCATGAATANATTTATGTTTTTTACGCTTTAATCACGCTATCGGTTATTCTTCCATTTTTTGGANCAAAGGTAGCAGATACATATAGATGGATTAATATTGGACTACCATTTAGCTTACAACCCTCTGAAATATCTAAATTAATTATTGTATTAACGCTAGCTAGATATCTTTCTGATAGAAATATACAATTAAACCAATTTAACTCAAATTTAATACCATTTATTATAGCTTTAATTCCTGCNCTAATAGTTTTAAACCAACCCGATCTAGGCACAGCTCTCGTTATGATCAGTCCAGTTATTCCAATGCTATATTGGGTTGGAGCAAGACCTTTTCATCTATTTTTAATTATCGCACCACTCTTAAGTATTTTAACAGCAGCAAATGTTATAGCTTTTACAGTATGGACTGCTATAATGGGTTTAATAATTTTTTTATCTAAACCAAAACTTTGGAATGGTATTCCAATATTTTTTGCTAATATTTTTCTTGGTTTAATATTTCCATTATTTTGGAATAGTTTTTTGAGACCGTACCATCGAAGTAGAATATTGACCGCGATTAACCCTGAACTCGATCCTCTGGGTTCAGGCTACCAGGTAATACAAAGTAAAACCGCATTAGGTTCTGGTGGTTTTTTAGGTAAAGGGTGGGGAGAAGGTACACAAACACAATTAAAATTCTTACCAGTACAAGAATCAGATTTTATTGTTAGTGTCATTGGTGAAGAATTGGGATTTTTATCAATATTATTAATGCTAGTTCTATTTCTATATTTAATTNTCAAAATATTGAATTTGGCATTTAATGCAACCGATAGGTATTCAGGCCTAGTTCTTGTTGGAATAGCAACTATTTTCCTATCTCATATTTTTATTAATTTCTCTATGGCATCTGGAATGATNCCAGTTAAGGGGCTTCCCCTGCCATTTGTATCATATGGCGGTTCATTTTTGCTTTCCTGCTTTATTATGATTGGAATCGTAATAAATTTTAGCAAAGAAGAGCCTTATTAATAATTTAAAAAATAATATCGATTTTGCTTGATTTGAGGTAAATTACGTATGTTATTTAATTATTAAATCCGAGGATAATCTAGTTGTCTAAAAAAGTAAATAAATATCGTTTACTGGCTTTTTGCTTATTATTATCAACTCTCACCTTTGCGCAAAACGCGAGCGCTTCTCGAGAATTGTCTCGATTAAATAATTCTTTAAATACCCAAAATATGCGAATTGATTCATTAGATGCTCAAATGCGCCTTCTTTTGCCTGAAATAAAAAATGCCTTATCAGCAAATTTAAAAGCAAAAGCACAAACTGATTCTGTTGCNATTCTTCTAATTAATCGTATTAATACATTTCAAAATAAAATGAGATTGATTGAAGATAAAATTTCATATGTTGATAGTGTAAATTTTGAAATTCTTGCTCAGCTAGTTATGGTAGAAAATAAAATTGTTACTTTAGCAAATAGTTTTACAGAAATGTATGATTTAAAAAATAATANTTCTTCAGCTAAAGTAAGCTCTAAGATCAGTCCTGTAGAATACAAGAAAACATACATTGATGCATTATCCGCCTATCAAAATGGCGACTACAACAAATCTATAAATGGATTTTCTGGACTAGTCTTAACTGATCCAAAAAATGATTTAGCTGATAATAGTCAATATTGGCTAGCAGAGTGCTATTATACAATTAAAAATTACAAACGCGCTGTTATAGAATTTGAAAAAGTTTTTTCATTTTCAGGTACTGATAAGGATGATGATGCACAGTTAAAACTTGGTCATTGTCACCGCAGTATGGGCAATATCAAAAAAGCAAAAGAAGAATACCAAAGATTGCTTGATTATTTTCCAGGTTCAGAGTTTTATGATAAAGCCCGCAACTCTTTAAAACAATTAAACGCTCAATAAATACTAAATATAGTACATGTCCTTAAAATTATTTTATTTTACAACAGAAATTGCACCATTTGCGAATACATCATTATTAAGTAAGTATTCGGTTGATGTTCCTCTATCTCTTCAAACCTCTGGTCATGATATTAGAACGATTTTACCTAAATACGGATTTGTAAGTGAAAGAAAATATATTTTAAGAGAAGTTATTCGTTTAANAGAAATACCTTTTGATTTTGATGAAAAAAATCAAGTAGTATCTGCCAAAAGCGCATTTATACCTAAAACCAGGGTACAAGTATATTTCCTTGAAGATGTTCAATGGTTTAAGCCACTTTCTGACTTGCTATATAAAGCTAAAAATGGAAGGATTTTATCTGACAATGATGAAAGATATGCTTATTTTTCCATTGCGTCAATCGCTACGCTTCCACATTTATTTTGGAAACCGGATGTTTTGATTTGCAACGATTGGCAGACTGCTACCACACCTTTAATTTATAAGCAGATTTATGAATCCAGAGAATTTTATGATAATATCAAAACAGTAATTACTGTTCATAATTTTGATGAACACTGTATTTATAATCGCTCAGTTTACAATAAGCTTGGGATTGATCTACCAGAGCAAATTAAAGGAGATAAAATCAATTGCTATGAAGCTGCTGCTCCATTTGCTGATTTAATTATTTCTTTAGATAGTCCATCAGTTAACAATACCAAAAAACTTCTTGAACTCCCATTGGTAAAGGCTAATAAGAAGAAGTTGGTTTCTTTGAAGGTAGATGCTGGAGAATCACCAAACTATGATAATGTATCCTCAAAAATAAACGATGAATTGACGAAACATTTCGCTTAGTTCTTTGTTTATTTTATATAAATTTATTTAATAAATGCCTATATCTACACTCAGAGTTATAAATATAATTTTATTTCTCCTCTTAATTATGGCTTCTTGTGAGCAAAAACCATTAAGGGTGGAAGATGAAAATCTTTCTCTTTCTTCGGATACAATCACCTTTAATATTGTAGATGATATTACTTATCAAATTCCCCNAAATATGAGTGGATCAAAATATCTCTATATTGGCAAAAGGGATGGTTATGAATTTGATCTAAACTATATTAGAATTAATAATTTTTCAGTAAATAGNTATGACCCATTAAATGGCGATACAATTGTAAGTAAATTCCATGATTACAGCACTTCTTCCCTAACTGTTGATAGCTTAAAGCTTTCACTTAATTTTATTAATGACTCCATTAATACAGATGCTCATTTTTATTTACGTTATTTTNCCGATGTATCAGATTCAGTTTTTAGTAGAAGCAGAACTAATTATTTAAATTATAATTCTAATTTTTCAGATATTATTTCATATGGTACTATCTCAGAAGATACATCAAGCTCTTACGCAAAACTTAGTTTTTCTATTGATACTTCATACTTTTCAAAATTTAAAGATACTTCACTGGTGGATTTCAATAATTCATTTTTAATTAGCGCTAATAACGTCAAACATAATTTTTATGAATTCTTCAGTATAAATAATGGTGAAAATACTAGTCCTAGTCTATCAATATTTTTTAAATATATATTAAATGACTCTACTGTTATTGATACATTTAATCTTCATAATGCAATTGAGGATTTAGCAATATTAAAGTCCGCTTCTCTTGTTGAAAATGATACTAATTATTTATCTATTTCCCTTGCTAAGGGACTTAAATCCTTAATTACTGTAGATACTAAGGATTGGCAACTGCCAAAAGGTAGCGTAATAAGAAAAGCTGAGCTTATGCTTTCTTCAATCAACAATGATTCTTCAAATTCATTAATAATAAACTCATATCCATTAAAAGGAGATCTTTTTCNTAAGAAATTTAGTTTTTTTGAAAATGACCCCTTTGATTTAGACATACCAAATGGTTCATCCTCTATACTGAATAATAATGAATTAAAATTAAATCATAGACTTGGTAGTACTAATTTTTTTAAAACAAATAAATCACTACATATTTTTAATATTCAACCAAATATAACGAATGACCCTTTTTCAACTATTAATTTTCATAATTCAAACCACATAGAACTCTTTCCTAAATTTAGGATTATTTATGTCATTCCTTAGAATTATAAAATTACTTTTGTTTTTAACTGGTATTATTTATTCCCAATCCATATACAATTCACATGGACTGGGAATTATGAAATCCTCATTTCATTCCTCTAGTGATGGCTTAGGCTCTATTGGTCTTGTACCAAGTTTTTCATCTAAAGTATCTTTGGATAATCCATCTACCTGGAGACACCTAAATTATTCTTATATCAATAGCTCGTATATATCACAAGCATATGAATTAAAAAATTCTCAATCAAATAGCATATCATCTCAATTCAATGGAATTCAATTTTTAATACCTATTAGAAGTAAGTACGCTCTCGGTTTATCTGTAAAACCAATAAATAGCCACAATACATATTTAAAGACAGATACCGTAAGATATCAGTATTTTGATGATAATATTGACTCATTTAAAGAGTTCAAATCTGGTGGAGGTATCATGGCGTTAAATTTTGCTATTTCTCTACCAATAAATAGAAAAATGAATATTGGCATTGCATATGATAGTTTTTTTGGATCTTCGCGAAATGAAAAGTCAATTATTTTAGATGGTATATACTATAGGTCTCTAAATATCAATACATTTAAAGGTTCAAAATATAATATGTACTTTGCTGGAGATCTTTTTGAATCAAATGACTTAATAGTTAGTCTTTATTCGGGTATTGGAAAAACTTTAGATCCTGTTTCTGGAAATAGTTACAATTTCCAATTATATGAAGATTCAGATAGAAATTTTATTCCTAGTTCCAATGATTTTCCATCAAATACTGATGTAGATACTGTGGCGTTGGAAAAAATTTATTCTCCAAATGATTTTAGTTTAGCTTTAAACATGGATTTTAAAAATTCACTAAACACTTATTTTGAATTTCAATTATGGAATGATAATGCGCAAAATTTAAATTTTATTAGTTTATATAATGATCAGATATTATCTAATAATCATGTTGGTGTAGGCTTGATAAAGTTTGGTTCTTTGGAAGCGAAAGATTGGCAAGATAAAATAACGATGAGATTTGGTTTGTATCGTAAAAATTATAAGCTATCAATGGGTAGTAAGAAAGTAATTGAGAATGGTTTATCATTAGGATTTGGCATTAAATTTAGCTCAACAGGAAATCAATTAGATTTTTCATTTAAAAATGGATCCCGTTCCTCAATTAATTATTTTAACGAATCATTTAATGAAATGTCAATAGGCATTAGTATAGGAGATGTATGGTTTTTAAGAAGAAGAGCAAAACAATGAAAATAGGATTGCTTAAGAATAAATTTTTATTATTTGCTGTTTTAATATTCATTACAATGTGTGCACCTCCCGCACCGGAGATTAGCGCAGACGCAGTTGAAGAAGCTCGATTAGATTCTATTAGACAAATAAGGTGTCCTCGTGTTTTTAGTAGTGCTGCAGAATTTTACAAAAATAGAGACTGGGAAAATACTGTTAAAGTTTATGGTGAGCTTACTGATCTTGGATGCGATCGNGATGATCCAAAAGAGGTATACTTGTACTATGCCATAGCATTTGAATATATGGGTAGATATGATAGCTCAGAATATGTACTACTAAAGGGTCTTACATTCTTACCTAATAATATTGAACTTAGAAAACGACTTGCATATTCCTACCAGAAGCAAGGGAAAAAAGATCTACAGATGGATGAACTCGATAGATTATCTTATTTATCACCAGAAGATGTTGACATTAAATCTGAATTATCAAAATTGTATGAAAAAGAAGAAAGATACGACGATCAAATTCTCGTTCTTAAGGATCTATTAAAAATTCAACCAAATAATGAAGGGGCTCAAAGCGATCTTGCTCAAGCTTATGAGAGAAGTGGGAGGGATCCATTGGAGGTATATAAAAGTCGATTTGAAAGCAATCCGGATAATATTAGTTATGGTCTAGATTATTCTGATAAACTTCTTGAAGCTGATAGTTTTAAAGAAGCAATTNATATTTTAAGACAAGTTGTAACTGGTGACCCTACAAGCAAGGTTGCTTTTAGAAAACTTGCACAAGCCTATGAAACTGCAGATGATCTTGAATTAGCTGCTAAAACCTATGAAAAGTTGTCTAGACTCGATCCTAGAAATTCTCGTCATGCAATAAAAATATCTGAGGTTTACTTAGAAAATCAAAATTATTCATCTGCATTTGAATGGGCTGACCGTGCAATTATGCTTTCTAATGATGCTGAATCAATCGTAGCTAAAGCAAATGTGTATTATAGAGCTTTTAATGCTTGTAGATCAGATCAAATAAGCACTGATGATAGAGTTGTTGCTACCTTAGCATATCAAGCATACGGAGAAGCAGAAAAAAAAGGTTTTTCTAAAAATAGTCGCTCTAAAAAATGGCTAAGCGATAATGATGTTTTATTTGGAAAAGCTGAGTGGTTTATGATGGATGCTAATATAAAAAACAGAGGCTACATTAAAACAACAACCCCCTGTTATGATTGGGTTGGCGAGCGCTTGAACAAACAAAGTAATTNGTAATCAATTTGTCCATTACATCAAAATCTTTTTATCATATAAAAAATTCAGATCAGGAAGTTTATGATATATTGATTCGTGAATTAAATCGCGAACATGACACATTAGAGCTTATAGCTTCTGAGAATTTTGTAAGCTATCCAGTACTTGAAATGGCTGGNGGAATAATGACTAATAAATATGCTGAAGGTTATCCTGGGGCAAGGTATTATGGTGGCTGTCAGCATGTTGATGAAGCTGAAAATTTAGCTANAAATAGGGCAAAAGAACTTTTTCAATGTGAATATGCTAATGTACAGCCTCATTCAGGTTCTCAGGCCAATATGGCTACTTTAATGACATTTATTAATATTGGTGATACCATTATGGGCTTAGACTTAGCGCATGGTGGTCATTTAACCCATGGAAGTAAAGTAAATTTTTCTGGTCAAATGTATAATTCTGTTGCATATCAGGTTGATAAAGAGACTGGTAANATTAATTTTGATACTGTTAAAAAAATAGCACATGAGTATAAACCAAAAATAATTATTTGTGGTGGAAGTGCCTACCCTAGGCATNTAGAATTTTCAGAATTTAAAACGATCGCAGATGAAGTTGGTGCATTTTTGATGGCTGATATTGCNCATCCATCTGGCTTAGTTGCGGCAGGTCTACATCCATCTCCAATGCCATATTGTGATGTTGTGACAACGACTACACATAAAACTTTACGGGGTCCTCGAGGTGGCATGATCATGATGGGTAAAGATTGTGAAAATAAATGGAGTATTGTTGCTCCCAAATCCGGTAGGGTTAAAATGATCTCCGAAATTTTAGATTCTGCGGTTATGCCAGGAATTCAAGGGGGTCCATTGATGCACATTATTGCTGCAAAGGCTATTGCATTCGGTGAAGCTTTAGACCCTAGCTTTAAAGTTTATGCCCAAGAAGTAATTAACAATGCCCAAACAATGGCTGCCGCTTTTTCAGATAGGGGTTATGATTTAATATCGGGTGGAACCGATACTCACGTAGTTTTGATTGATTTATCTAACAAAAATGTAAATGGAAAAGTAGCTGAAAAAACATTAGAAAAAGCTGGAATTACCGTTAATAAGAATATGGTACCTTTTGACACTAAGTCTCCTTTTATAACTAGTGGTATTAGAGTCGGTACACCAGCGATTACAACTAGAGGTATGGGTGTCGATGAAATGGATCAAATAGTTAATCTAATTGATCAAGTCATTTCTAATATTGAAGATGAATCAATCATTAATAGTGTAAATGAATCAGTTAAAGAGCTTTGTCAATTATTCCCCCTTTACAATGAGCTACACCAATAAAAATCATTTATATCTCTATCCTTTTCTTTTCTTCATAAATATTTCTTGCAGTACCTCTAAGATGAGCGTCATGGCGCTTGAGTATACACCAGGTATTTCTAAATCTGTATTTAAAAATCGTTCGGATCAATTAGAAAGTAAGGCTCTCAAAAATCCATCAGATTCAGATTTATTAATTAATACTTCAAAAAATTTAACAATTTATAGTTTTGGCTTTACGATGGATGAAGCAGATAGGGTAAAGCAGAAAGATTATGCTAAAAGTAAAAATATATTTTTACTTGCAAATTCTGACTTTTCTCGCGCGGTAGAATATAGCAATCAATCTATTTCCCTAATGCATCCTAATTATGAACAATGGATCAATAGACAATCTACCGAAACTCCTTATTTTGAATTATCTGATATTGATAATCTTTATTGGGCTGCTGCAGCCTATGCTGGAGCAATTCAATCTAGCAATGGTAGTCCTCAGTGGGTTGTACAACTACCAAAAATAGGTCTTCTGCTCGAAGCAGCTTTAAAACTAGACCCAGACTGGAATTTTGGCTCTCTTTATACAGCAATGATTTCTTATTCCTTAATCAGACATGATGCAAGAGAAGATAAAATTGATATTGCTAATTCTTTTTTTAATAAGGCTATAAAAGCTTCTAACGGTGAAGATCTTTCTCCTTATATTTCATATGCTGAAAATATTGCAATAGTACAGCAAGATAAAAAAGAGTTTACAAATATGCTTTATAAAGCTTTAAATATTGATATACACAAAAATCCAGATTTAAGTCTGACAAATTATATTAACAGGAAAAGAGCTAACTGGTTATTAGATAATATTGATGAGTTCTTTTATTAAATCATGANAGTAAAATTTNTNTTNANNATTTTTATTGTATTGATATCAATACAGCCAATTTTTGCAAAGAAAATTATAATTAAAATGGCAACACTGGCACCTGAGGGTACCGAGTGGCANGGTTTACTTGTTGAGATGGGTCAGGAATGGACTAAAGTAACCAATGGTCAAGTAAGGNTAAGAATTTATCCTGGAGGNGTTGTTGGAGATGAGAGGGATATGATNAGAAAAATTAGAATTGGCCAAATTCATGGAGCTGCGGTTACTACAGANGGCATGACAGAAGTAAATCAGTATTTTACTTCATTTAATTATCCATTATTATTTCAAACATATGAAGATGTAGACTTTGTTAGGAATCAACTCAATGATGAATTATATAAAGAAACAGAAAAAAATGGATTTAAACTTTTAACGATGGTTGATGTAGGGTGGGTGTATTGGTTTTCAACNGAACCTGTCTATACTCCATCTGATTTAAAAAGTACAAAAATTTGGACTTGGGCAGGTGATTATAAAGCGCAGCANCTTTATGAGGAAAATGGTTTTCAGTCAATACCTTTAACTACTTTAGATATTTTATCAGGNTTGCAAACAGGATTGATTAATTCTATAGGTTTAAATTCTATGTATGCACTAGCACAGCAATTATTTGGAATCGCAGATAATATGCTAGATATGAAGTGGGCCAATTTAACAGGAGCTATTATTATCGATATGAAAATATGGAATCGGATTAAACCAAAAGANCAGCAATCAATTTTAAAAGTTTCNCAACAGATAGGNAAAAGGTTTCAGGATAAAAACAGACACGGATCNGATAAAGCTGTTGAAGTTATGAAAGAATACGGCTTAACNGTTAATAAGCCCTCACCTGANCAATTNAATGAATGGTATGANCTAATCGATGATATGGATAAAAGCTTTAGAGGNTCNTTTATTACANTAGATGCTTACGATAAGCTTATGCAAATAAAAAATAAAATGAATTCAAAATAAAGATACAATTATGATTAANAATATTTCNNTTGAAAAATTATCAAGCTGGTGTTTCTTGCTTGGTGCAATTTTTTCATTTGTCCCTTTTTTGGTTCAGCTCTTAACAACCAATACCCCGAATGACAATTCACATCTTTTTACTTTTTTTGCTAATCAAATCATATTAAATGGAAAGCTTAGTCTTTTAAATGCCTTGTTATCTATTACAGGTGCTGCATTAATTGGTTATGGTGTTTTTTCTTTAAATGGCATTTTGCAAAAAAAATCAAATAATCCATTGTTGAATTTTGCTACGTATCTCTTTATCATATCAACAATTGGTTTTATTTTTTCATGGTCTCAAGATTTTATTATTATTTGGGGGGATGTTAAATATGCAACCAATCATATGATGATTGAGTTTAGTTTAATTTTTTCATTTGGTCTCTTTTATTGGCTGGGGATATCAATTTTTACTTATCAATTATCAATTGATAAATTTATTCATGAAAATTTTCTTAAAAGTGTTTCCTGCATAGGAATAATTAATGCGCTATTGATTATTTATACGCTATTCACGTTTGATCCTTATAATGGCACCACTATCACGCCACTTTATATGGGTTTCGTATTTGGAAACTTGCTTTTTCTAACATTTTGTTTACTGGCTGGAAAAAAGCTACTAATGGATTAAAAATTTAAATTAAGGACAGAGTATGAAAAAATATTTTACATTATTTGCATTAGCGGTCAGTGTAGTTGGTCTAGCAATTACAATAGACAGAAACGATTGGTTTATGGTGTTTGTGATTGGCATAGCACTATTTCAAATTCTTATATCCGGTACTTGGAAAGATTAGCATAGAAAATAACCGATGAAAAGTTTGAGATTAGCAATTGTAACTATTCCAAGATATAATATCGGAATATTTATTTTATTATTTTTTTCAGCCATTTTATTTTATGGTGGAGGTACACTAAATAATCCTGATACAGAAGGTTATTCTTTTACCAGAAACTTCTTTAGCGATTTGGGCATATTGTCAGAACAAAATATGATTTCAGTTATTTGTTTTGCTACTGGACTACTTGTGTGCGGTATAACATTTGGGGTCTATTTTTATTATTTCATGAAATTATTTGATAAAAAGACTATTTCACATAGGACGGGTATAATTGGATCACTGTTTGGTATTGCTGGCGCTTTTTTCTTTATTATTGTTGGATTTACCCCTCATAACTACGTGCTTGATTCTCATGTTATTGCTGTAAATTGGGCATTCAGATGTTTTCTTATTGCATCAATTCTTCTTTCTTTTGCCATGTTTAAGGATAAAAGGTTTGAAAATAAATATGCGATCGGATATTTATTTTTTTCCATATTAATCTTTCTATATATCCTTGTATTAGAATTTGGACCGCCACCAAAGCAAAGTGACTTTAGCCTTGTATTTAATGTTGTGTCGCAAAAAATAATCGTTTTGGTATTTATTCTATCGGTTTATTATCAATCACTTGGTAATTCAGACTTTATATCTAAGCACCTAAAATAAATCTACAAACTATTTAACCAATTTAACGGAGCATTAATGTTGAATAAAATTTCACTCATCATAATATTCCTTATTTTTTTTACATGCGATAGCAGCCCTAAAGAAGGNTGGAATAAATATCTTNANTCNGAAGATATAATAATGGCNCAAGAAANTATNTCTACGGNTTTATTATCAGATTNTATAACTACATTGTCTTCCGATGAATTTGAAGGTAGAAAGCCTGCCACGGCTGGTGGGAAAAAAACAATTAAATATTTAATTGATACATTTAAAGAAATGAAATTAAAACCAGGCAATCCCGATGGAACATGGACTCAGGAAGTTAAAATGCTTGGTATTCGATCAAATTTAAGATCTCAATTCATTACCGATGAAGAGCGATGGGTAATGGACACGGGTGAAGATATAATTGGTAATACGTATCTAAAAAAATCTAAGGTTAATCTTCAAAAAGTAGACNTAGTTTTTTGCGGTTATGGTGTTACTGCTCCAGAATACGAGTGGGATGATTATAAAGATATTGATGTAAAAAATAAGGTTGTGGTTGTATTNGTAAATGATCCGCCAGTCAAAAAGGGCGATAAATTAGATCCTGACATGTTTAAAGGTAATGCGATGACTTANTATGGTCGCTGGTCGTATAAATATGAAGAAGCAATGAGAAGAGGGGCTGCGGGTGCNATTGTTATNCATGAAGATATCCCCGCTGGATACCCATTTAGCGTTCTTCAATCCGGACATGCCACAGAACGATTAACTATTGAAAAAAATAAATCATTAAAATTTGAAGGTTGGATCCCTGTTGCAACAGCAGAAAGACTGTTCACGATGGGAGGGTTAAATTTTAATGAAGTAAAAGCTAAAGCTAATAACCCAAATTTTAAATCTTTTAAAATGAACGTGCAATTTACTAGTCGAATTTCAAATAAATACAGAACTGTAAAGTCAAAGAATGTGGTTGCGCTGCACGAAGGAACTGATCCAGAAGTTAAAAATGAATATATAATTTATACAGCGCATTGGGATCATTTAGGGATTAATAAAAAATTATCTGGAGATAAAATCTATAATGGCGCAGTTGATAATGCGTCTGGAACGGGAATGGTCATGGCTGCAGCTAAAGCTTTTACTACATTAAATGAAGGCACTAGAAGAAGTATATTATTTTTAGTTCTAACAGCTGAAGAAGAAGGTTTATTAGGTGCTAATTATTATAATACGAATCCTTTATATCCATTAAATCAAACCTTAGCAGTCATTAATATTGATGGAATGGGAAATACCTTTGGGAGAACTAAAGATTTGATTATCGTTGGTAAAGATAATTCTAATTTAGATCAAATTGTTGAAATGGCAGCAAAGCAGGATAAAAAATACATTTTACNAAATCCTGAACCAGAAAAAGGGTATTTTTATAGATCCGATCATTTTGAATTTGCAAAGATGGGAGTGCCGTCTTTATACGTGAATAGCGGAGTAGATATCCGCGGCAAGAGCAAAAAGTATGGCTTAGAGAAGAGGAATGAATATATAAAACAGCATTATCATGCATTAACCGATGAAATTAAGGATGATTGGACCTTTGATGGGTTGGTTGAGGATAATAAAATATTATTACGCGTTGGTTATGCAATTAGTCAGCATAGCGTTTGGCCAGCATGGAATGAGGGGGCTGAATTTAAATCACANCGTGATANGATGATGTTAGGTGANGAGTAGATTTAATCTACTTTAAACCAATCTCTTTTAAGCGCTTATTTAAATAGCTCTCTGCAGTATGTTTTGTATTTAGCACAACCTCATCCCTAGGATGCAGAAAGAGCGGCATAGAGTATCGACTCACATTTAAATTTGTATCAGGGTTAATTACGCGGTGGGTTGTAGAGGGGTAATAATTATCCGATGCCATTTTAAGCATATCTCCAGAATTGACAACTAATGTGTTCTCATCGCAGCTAATATCATGCCAATTCCCATCTAAATCTTGCGCCTGAAGACCAGGCTCGCTTCCTGCCAATAGAACGGTAATTAAATTAATATCCTCATGAGGTGCGGCTCGCAACGCTTCCTTTTCAATTTTCGTTTTAATTGGTGGATAGTGTATGATTCTAAATAAGTTAGATTGGCTATCTTTTATCATAGAATTAAGAGGAATAGAAAAATTATCTTTAATATTTTTAGGACATGAAATTTCTATCCAATTTAGTAACTGACTAGCAAAATTTACGATTTCATTGTAGAGATTCATTGTTTCCCNGTTGATATTTTTTGGCATTTTCCCCCATGGATAAATATGATAAAATTCTTTTAAATCCTTTATATTTGAGTCCTTTGCATTCTCTGTTAAGTAGGGAAAATATCCATCTTGATTATTTTCATCATAAAGCAGATCAAATTTATCTTTGCTATTAAAAAAAGCTCTCCATTCATCGTATACTTTACTTATTAGGTTTTTATCAATAGGGTGGTTTTTAATAATTGCAAAGCCAGAAGACTTTAATGAATTTTCAAACTTTTTAGAGGCGTCAGGATCATTATAATCAACTGTAAGCACATCTATAGACATAACTTAGCTTGGAAGTTTACAAAAATCGTCAGATTTTAAATCTTCTTCTGTAAATTGCCATTGACAATGATGGCACCACCAAGGCTTACCGTAATATTGGGGAAGATTTTCTTGTAATTGAAGAGGCTCATTATTTTTAGGACATGCTCTCTTTGTACCATCCTTAGGCCAAGTATAATCTGGCTTAAATTTTACAGGATTATCTAAATCTCTATGTTTTTTCATGGTTTAATTTAATCTCTTAAGAATGAATATAATAGTGACTTTTAGCCGCTTAGTATCCAAAATTGCCATACCACCAATGCGCTTAGCCCAATACTTATATAGCGTGTATATTTATCTTCTTGCGTCCTTTTTTTTGATTCTTGATTAAGTAAATATGTATTCAAATGAACTTTTACAGTATCCCTATTAATTATATAAATATTCTTCATAGAATCATTAGGCCCGTATTGTCTAAATGGTCTAGATACAGATAATGGATGAATACTAATAAAGTGATTTCCTGCTATAAGCGGTATAGGTTGATCAAAGGGGGTGTGCCCTATAAGTGTGCCATCAATATAAATAGGTACATATGAACTATCTGCGGATATTGCAATATATCCTATATCATCATCAAAAATTGATGATTGAGAAAATATTACCTTCATGAATAATAGTAGGATATAAATACTTTTTTTTATCTTTAAATAAATCATTTTTAATTTATACACATATAGGATGAACTTCTATCGGTAATTATGGTTTATAAACGATCAAATATCAAACTTTGGCCATTCTTTTTATTTATTGCTATTTCCTGCACAAGCTTTAAAGCCTATTTCAATACATTTTATAATGCAGAAGAGCTCTTTCAAAAAGCTGAAGAAATTAGGAAAAAAACTGAAAATGATAAACTATCAAAAACCGCATTAGACCATTATGAAAAAGTAATACAAAAATCCCGTTTTATTTTAGAAGAATATCCAGATGTTCGGTTTAGAAAAGATGCGCTCTTATTAATCATTCAATCGCATTTTTATAGGCAAGAATATATCGATGTAAAATTAGTTCTATCTGAATTAAGTAGTGAATTTGGTAATGTATCCTTGGTTGATATTAATTATTGGTCGTCAATGGTGAAATGGAAAGAAGGTAAGACTCAACCGGCTATCAATAGTTTAATTGCATTACTTGACTATGATATAGATATAACTACCCAGTCAAAAATCTATCTTACTATTGCTGAAATTTATTTTGAACAAAAAATAAATGATAAATCGATGGATTATTTAGAGTTAGCTGCAAAGACAATCAGAGAGAGATCTGAGAAAGGGCAAATTTATTTTCGTATAGCTGAATTATCATTTGATCAAAAGGATTATGATCGTTCTATCAATGCCTACGAACAAACCATAAAGAACTCACAGATAAAAAAAAGAGTACAGTTAAGTCATCTAAAAATTGTTCAAATCTTTAGACTGCAAAATAAATTTGATTTGGCTATATCGACCATAAAAAATATGCTTATTGATGAGAATTATCAATCCATCTATGCATCTCTAGAGCTAGAATTAGCAAAACTATATCAAATTCAAGGTAAAACAGAATTATCAAATACCAGACTAGAAAATATTATAAAAGATTATCCCAGGACTCAAGAATCTGCAGAATCTTCCTATCTTTTAGGTGAGAATGCGCTTATTATTGATAGAGATTATGAAAATTCACTTAAGTATTTTTCGATGGTTAGAAGCGAATTTAAATCATCATTATTTATAAAATCAGCACAAGTTAAAATAAAAGAAATCAATGCGTATTTAAAATTAATCAAAGAATACGACAACTGGACAAATACAATCATAGCTAACGATACATTACAGAATGATATTAGCGATGATAAGATTGTGAAAATACTATATGAGATAGCAGAGCTAGAAGCTCTTCATTTTTCAAATTATGATTCTGCTTTAATTTACTTAGACAAATTACTTGATATGGATACAGGATCTAGATTATTACCCAAAGCATTATACATGAAGTCTGTAATATTTGATAATTCTAAGCAGCAAAATCTTTCAAAAAAAATCAAGCAGAGAATAATTAATGACTTTCCTCAATCTGATTATGCCTATGCCATCATTCAATCCAACCCTTCATTTTCTACTAATTTAGAAACATCTAATGATTTTTTAATTAAAGCAGAAGAGAAATGGAATAATGATCAAATACTTGCATTAGATATTTATAAATCTATTGTAAATAATGACACCATATCAGAAAGCGGTCTAAATGCGGCTTATTTTTTAGCCTATAATTACGATTACAAGTTTATCCGACCTGATAGCGCAAAAAAGTTTTATCAGTGGATCATAAAATATCATAGCGCATCGGATCAAGCTAAACCTTCAATAAAGCGCTTAACAGCTATTACAAAAGCTTTGAATACGAATGAAAGGAACTAATAAGCTTAAATAATGAAATTTTTTATAGCGGCTCCATTTGGTAATTATCTAAAATTTAATTCTAGGTCAAATATTATTCCAGTTACGGGTACATGGACATTAAAATATAGAGGTGGCTTTATCTATCGGATGTGGAAAATTGCTAGCACGATGCGATATGATAGAAAAAATAATGGCTGGATTAATAAACTAGGCCTNCCAAACCCTGGAATTCGGATAGGCTTAAAAAAAACAAAACCAAATGAGATTTTATCCATAGCAGCAATTNANAATAATGATTTTATTGATCTTGCAAACCTTATTCCAGCAAATCAATCTNTTGAANTTAATCTTAGCTGTCCAAATCTTGATGATAAAGAACCAATTTCATGGNNTANNTTAGATCGATTTACCNCTCATCAAAATGAACGTAAATATTGCATTGCTAAGATTTCACCTGANACTACAATAGACCAACTAAGTTATTTGATTGATCAGCTTGGATTTAAGCAGATACATTGTTGCAATACGCTNCCTGTGAGTACTGGTGGTTTATCTGGTAAAGCTTTAATTCCATATGTTGAAAATTTAATTAAGTTAATTCGTCAAAATTGGGGTAATAGCATTGAAATTATAGCAGGTGGTGGTGTTAGTAGGTCTAGCCATGTAAATAATTATATCAATTTAGGGGCTAACTATATTTCTTTGGGAACGGTATGTTTTCGCCCATGGAAAATTAAAAATTTGATAGATATTGAGTCTTTATGAATAAAAATAAACTATATATATTAATTATATCATTTATTGCTTTTAACTGCTCAAGTTCTCCACGATACAATACGGGAACCTATCAAAAACCATCCTCAACAAATTCTAAAGTTCCAGCTAAGCTCGCAACAAAAGGAAAAAATCAAAAACATAGAAGAATAATGAAAGGTGTTAGTTCATTTTACGCTGAAGATTTTCATGGAAAACTTACTGCAAATGGTGAGATCTATGATATGTATGGATTAACGGCTGCACATAAAACCTTACCATTAAATACAATTGTTCGAGTAACAAATATATCAAATAATAAATCTTTAATATTGCGTATTAACGATAGAGGACCCTACGTTAAAGGACGAATTCTCGACTGTTCCTATGGCGCTGCGAAAAAATTAGATTTTGTTAATGATGGAACAACTGAGGTAAAGGTTGAAGTAATAGAGTGGGGTGATAATAAATACATGAAGCACAGAAATTAAATTGAAAAAATATTATCTAACTGTTAATCCTTATGGTGGCGGCAAGAAAGGACCAAAAATATTAAAAGATGTCCTGCCTTTATTTGAACAGAAAAATATAGAATTAAATATTATTGAAACTGAATACGCTGGCCATAACAGAGATTTAGCTAATCAACTAAATATGGATGGTTATGATGGTTTTTGCTGTATAGGTGGAGATGGTACCTTAAATGAGGTGATTAACGGATTATTGACACGTAAAGATAGATTGAAATTTCCTATTGGGCTTATAACTGGTGGTACCGGTAATTCATTTATGCATGACCTGGATTGTTTAGATCCTATTGAAGCTGCAAATAAAATTATTAGCGATAAACGTAGGTTTATTGATGTTTTTTCATGTAATACAGATGGCAAAACCTTTTATGGTTTTAATATTTTAGGTTGGGGAATTCCTACAGATGCAAATATCTTAGCTGATAAATTGAGATGGATGGGACCCCAGCGTTATAATTTTGCCTCTATAATTGAGGTATTACGCCATAAAAAACGCTTTGCAAGGGTTATAATAGATAATAACTCTATTGGCGCAGATTTTGCATTTATTATTGGTTGCAATACGATTCACACAGGTAAAGGTATGAGGATGGCGCCACTAGCAAGATTGAACGATGGTTTGATCGATTTAATAATAGTTAGAAAAGTATCAAGATTTAAATTATTAAAACTATTTCCTAAGGTATTTTCTGGAAAACATATTGGAGATCCAGGCGTTGATTATCGCCAGGTAAAGCAATTTAAAATCATGTCGGAAGATAAAAGCCAACTTAATCTTGATGGGGAAGTGCTAGGAAGTACTCCAGTTGAAGTCAAAATATTGCCAAAAGAAGTTGAAATATTAATCTAGTATGAAAAATTTAATTAAAAATAGACTTCCCGTTATTTTAATTGGAATTCCTTCAGTTCTGCTTATTGTTGATTTAGGTGGAATAATTTTTTCTATTTTACTATCCATTGTATCGCTGGTGTGTTTATTTGAGTTTTATAATCTAGCTAAAGAAAAAGATATTAGTCCGGATAGGGCTATAGGCTCATTGGCTGTAATTATAGTCTGCTACTTTTATTTTATTTTACCCAATGTTTCATTGTTTTGGATTTTATCGTTTTCCTTCTCGCTAATAATTTTATCAATTTTCTTTGAAACATTTCGTAATAGCTCTAATCCATTAATTAATGTATCTACAACCNTATTGGGCGTTTTTTATATTGGAATATTATTTAGCTCAATGATTGCATTAAGGCAATACGATTCATATCATGGAACACAATTCACATTAACAATGCTGATATCAGTCTGGATCTGTGATTCATTTGCATATACATTTGGTAAATTATTTGGAAAGAAAAAATTGATAGAACGATTAAGTCCTAAAAAAACTATTTTAGGATTTATCGCGGGTAATGTTGGTGCATTCCTATCGATATTTATCTTAAATTATTATAATATTATTGACTATAATTTGTCATTTTTACACATCATAATAATGACAATAATCATAGGAGTATTTGGACAGTGGGGAGACATAGCAGAATCAATGTTTAAAAGAGATGCCCAATTAAAAGATTCAGGCTCTATTTTATTAGGACATGGAGGCTTTCTAGATCGCTGTGATTCGTTAATTTTAACTTCACCTTTATTGCTGCTTTTTACACTTTTCTTGCATAACCAATAATTACTAATTAACATTTTTAAGGTATCAAATGGATTCAATATTAAATAAGCTAGATATAAATGAATTTAATTTTGGAGCATGTTCTGGCAAGGGTAAATGGTCAGAAAATTCTAATGCAAAAATTTTAGAATCATTTAATCCAGCTAATGGAAAACTACTTGCTTCTGTATATATGGCTGAGGAAAGTGATTACAATAATATATTGAATCAATCTATTGAATCTTTCAAAGAATTCAGAAAAGTACCTGCGCCTATTCGTGGAGAACTTGTGAGGCAAATGGGCGATGCTTTACGTGATAAAAAAGATGCGCTAGGAAGTTTAGTATCCCTTGAAATGGGAAAGATTAAACAGGAAGGTGATGGTGAGGTTCAGGAGATGATTGATATAGCAGATTTTGCCGTAGGTCAATCTCGCATGCTTTATGGAAAAACAATGCATTCGGAACGTCCCGATCATAGGATGTACGAGCAGTGGCATCCTCTAGGACCAGTTGGCGTAATATCGGCATTTAATTTTCCAGTTGCGGTATGGGCATGGAACGCATTTATTGCTGCAATATGTGGAAATACGACTATTTGGAAACCTTCTTCCAGTACCCCATTAACTGCAATAGCTGTTCAAAAGATTTGTAATGACGTAATGCATAAAAATGGATATTCGGGTATTTTTTCATTAATGGTTGGTTCCGGCTCAGTAGTGGGTGAAAAGTTGATTACCGATAAAAGAGTACCTTTAATTTCATTTACAGGTTCAACCAATATGGGTCGTCATGTAAGTGAGGTTGTAGGTTCAAGATTTGGTAAATGTATTTTAGAGCTTGGCGGAAATAATGCTATGATTATCGATGATACTGCAACATTATCTTTAGCTATTCCTGCAATAGCTTTTGGTGCGGTCGGTACTGCTGGACAGCGCTGCACATCAACAAGAAGAGTGATTGCTCATGAAAAGATTTATGATGAATTAAAAGATCAATTAATTAATGCCTACAATCAAGTAAGCATTGGTGATCCATTAGATCCCAATACCTTAATGGGTCCATTAATTAATGAAAATGCTATTACTTCATACGAAAAAGCCCTAGAGCGAGTAGTTGAATCGGGGGGGAATATTTTATGTGGAGGTGAAAGGATTGATCAAAATGGAAATTTTGTCACCCCTGCGATNGCAGAGGTTCAAAATGAATGGGATATNGTTCAAGAGGAGACTTTTGCACCGATATTATATTTAATCAAATACAAAACTATCGATGAAGCGCTAAACCTGCATAATGATGTACCTCAAGGTTTATCNTCTTCTATATTTACTAACAATATTCAAAATGCTGAATATTTCTTATCTCATAGAGGTAGCGACTGTGGTATAGCTAATGTAAATATTGGCACATCTGGCGCTGAAATTGGGGGAGCATTTGGAGGTGAAAAAGAAACAGGTGGCGGTAGAGAATCTGGTTCAGATTCATGGAAACAATATATGAGAAGACAAACAAACACCATCAACTGGAGCTCCGATTTACCCCTGGCTCAGGGAATAGAATTTAATTTAGATAAATAACTATAAATATAATAATATTAAGAGATATATAANATGAACCCAAAAGAAGCAAGAAATAATATAGATAAACATATGCTAGCAGATGGCATGTCTCAAATTATAGATCTAAATAAAAGCCATGGATCATGGTTGGTAGATGCTAGGAATAGCCGTGAATATTTAGATCTATTCTCNATGTTCGCATCNTTATCGGTTGGCTATAATCATCCTTATCTTATAGATAATAAAGAGCGTTTAATGTCATCTGCCATAAATAAACCTACGAATTCAGATGTTTATTCCGTAGAGATGGCAGAATTTGTATCGACTATGGGTCGCGTTGCACAACCCGACTATCTTCCATATGCATTTTATATTGAAGGTGGNGGTTTAGCCGTTGAAAATGCTCTAAAAACCGCATTTGACTGGAAGGTTAGAAAGAANCTTTCAGCTGGAAAAGGTGAAAAAGGTTCTAAAATTATTCATTTTAAAGAATGCTTTCATGGTAGAACTGGCTACACAATGAGTTTAACAGATTCTCCTGATCCAAGAAAAACTTTATATTTTCCTCAATTTGATTGGCCAAGAATAGATAATCCTAAAATTAATTTTCCTCTAGATCAAAATTTAGATCTAGTGTTAGAACGGGAAAAGCATGCAATTAACCAAATTAAAGATGCGATCACTAATAACCCTGATGAAATTGCAGGATTAATTATTGAACCGATTCAAGGTGAGGGTGGAGATAATCATTTTAGATGTGAATTTTTCCAAACCTTGAGAAATTTAGCAGATGAAAATGAATTTCTATTAATTTATGATGAAGTCCAAACCGGGGTAGGGGTTACTGGTAATATGTGGGCGCATCAATCATTCTCACCAAATGGTTGTAATTGTGACTGTAAAAATTCTAATACAAAGCCCGATATTATAGCTTTTGGTAAAAAAACACAGGTTTGCGGTATTTTTGGTGGAAAACGTTTAGATGAGGTGGATAATAATGTTTTTCATGAATCAAGTAGGCTTAATTCCACATGGGGTGGATCATTAGTTGATATGGTAAGATTTACTATTTATTTAGAAATTATAGAGAATGAAAAACTTGTTCAAAACGCCAGCGTTGTAGGTGAACACCTAACAAGTTGCTTGCATTCCTTGCAAAGCAATCATGATAATTTGGTCTCTAATGCAAGAAATAGAGGACTGTTTGGTGCATTTGATTTACAGGATTCAGATACACGTGACAAAGCAATAAATAGCATAAGCAATGAAGGCGCTATGATGCTAGGGTGTGGAACTAGGTCTATTCGATTCCGCCCCCATCTTAACATTACAATTAATGAGCTTGATCAAGGCTTTGAGATGATTGATAAAGCCTTAAGTAAATTATAATTTCATGCCAGATGGAAAACTTTATGTTGTTTCAACACCAATTGGCAATCTTGGAGATATAACCTTAAGAGCCGTTAATATTCTTCGCGACTCTTCCTTGATTGCTGCTGAAGATACAAGGCAAACTAAAAAACTATTAAATCACTTAAGTATTTCTGTGCCAATGATTAGTTATTTTGATCATAATAAATTTCAACAAATTCCTAAAATTATTGATCAACTCAAAGAATCAAATGATGTAGCATTGGTTTCAGATGCTGGCACACCAGGAATTAGCGATCCCGCTTACAGGCTTATTAGAGCAGCAATTGAAGAGAAAATTCAGGTAATAAGTATTCCTGGAGCATCTGCATTACTTGCCGCTTTGATTCCGTCTGGCCTTCCTACAGATAGATTTATTTTTGAAGGATTTTTACCTCAAAAAAAAGGAAGAAAAAAAATACTAGAGCATTTATCAAAATTTGATGGAACAATTGTGTTATTTGAAAACCCAAAAAGA
>PASZ01000012.1 GCA_002712245.1 Fidelibacterota bacterium
TCAACGCAATATGCTAACCATTTATTATCAGGGCTAATAGACCTACCACCAATAGCAAAATAATCATACCCTTCAGCAAGCTCATTTTCATTAAGGATTATCTCTTCTTTTGATTCTAAAGATCCTTTTTTTCTACAATGAATTCGGTACTCCTTTTTTTCTTCAAAGCGAGAAAAGTAATAATAGCCGTTTTTATAATAGGGGACAGACTCATCATCTTTTTTGATTCGCGATACCATTTCATTGTAAAGTGTTTTTTGTAATTTTTTTGTATGNGAAAGNNTGGATTNNGTATAATTATTTTCNTCATCAATATAGTNAACAACCTCCNGNGTCTNNGAATCNTATGTTTTTGCATTTTTCTGCTCATCGGTAAGACGCATCCAATAATAATTATCAATTCTAGTATCATTNTGCATCGTAAGCTCGAAAGNTTTNATCGAAGCGTCTGGTGGNGTTTTAGATTGATTCATGCAGGCAAAAAAAATTANNGTTATTNANANNAGNAATTTAGTTTTCANTTATATTTTCTCATTNTTGAATTTTAGTTAANAGTTTAGCTGCTGANTTAATTTTTGCNGCTGCGCGATCTAANGCTTTNGCAACTTCTTGAATATAGTCCTCCACTTCATTCCATTTTCGCTCTTCAAGNCCTTCGCGAACTCCNGGAAGAGTNTTTACTCCATANCCGGTATAGTAACCTGGNGCGTAAATCATATTTTTAAACCAATCTCTNCGCGGNAAACCTTTTTCACTAATAAAAGCTTGCTCAACATCTTTCAATANATCATTTAATTCTGATTTTTTTTCAGCGGAAAGTGAGCCTTTTTTNTAATTCGATAAAGCTTTCTCATAATTCCATGCGCTATTGGTTAACCTNTCNAANGCATCCTCAAGNGGCTTAAAATCAAAGNNTGGAACCTCTTTAAGNCNATCTGGNGGTGNGTANATTTTTTTNGGGTTACTTGCAATTGTAAAGTCNTTTTTATCCAATAATTTATTTCTTAATTGNGTNTGTTTTTTNATNTCNTCAGCCAATTGTTTATTATCATCGATAAATTTTCCGATATTATCAACCATATTCACAAATCTAAANGGTANAATATCTGCCTCAGATAANCGTAGNACCAGGCGTCCATTTACTTTTGCAAGCGTAATACCGTATTTAAAATCGCTNTCGTTAAAACGTTTATAAAAATCATATGTATCATATAGTGAGTGATAAGANCCNCCNCCACTTTCACCTCCAAAAGCCATATTTAATGAGGGTATCCCAGCGTGATGCAGAAATGCGGTATAGTCAGACCCCGAACCCATTGGGTATAATCTCAAATCATCGCGATCAGATTCTTTCTGATCTCTATAGTCTGCCGCATTGTATTCCTTAAGCCGTAATCGTGAACGCAGTCTACTTTCTAAGCTGACTTCATGAACCGGGTCATTAACTTCACGGATTATTTCATTAACAAACTTTTCTAATGAATGCGAACCGCCCATGCTTAGGTAGCCAACACCCGTACCATCCGTATTAATATATACAATCATCTTTTCTTTAATTTCGTCCCTGTGATATTCAACCCATTCGGTTGACCCAAGCAGTCCTGGCTCCTCTGCATCCCAACCAGCATAGATCAATGAGCGTTTTGGGCGCCAACCCGTTTTAACAAGCTCGCCTATAGCTCTAGCCTCTTCCATCAGCGAAACCATTCCACTGATTGGATCAGCAGCTCCAAAAGCCCATCCATCATGGTGGTTGCCTCGCATAATCCATTCATCAGGATATACTGAGCCTTTTAAGCGACCAATTGGGTGATATGCGGTTCGAAGACCCCAGTCAAATTCAAGATGTAAATTTACTTTGGTTGGACCGGGGCCAACATGATACGTAATTGGTAGACCGCCCTTCCAGCTGTCAGGGACTACGGGTCCTTTTAATGCTTTTAAAAGTGGCAATGCATCTGCATACGAAATCGGCATAACTGGAATTTTCATAATTGTAATAGCATCTTCTATTGATAGACGCTCCACATCTTTTTTAGCTCCATAGCCTGGTGTCAACACATCTCCAGGGTACATCGGCATATCCACAACTGACCCACTTTGAATACCATATTCCATTCTATAGGGACCTGTAGGATAGACATCGCCAACAACGTATCCATCATTTTTCGGATCTGAATACATTATACATCCAATAGCGCCATTCTCATAGGCTACTTTAGGCTTTATTCCTCTCCAGGAACCTCCATATTTGGCAATAACAATTTTGCCTTTTACATCAATTCCCATTCGTTTTAATTCTTCATAATCTTTTGGAATACCGTAGTTAACAAACACTAATTCAGCAGTAACATTTCCATCAGCAGAAAAAGCATTATAACCGGGTAAAATATTTTCTGTTATATTTGAGGATACATCCTCTTTTAATCCTGGTTCGAATAATTTTAATTCTACTTGCTCAGGAGCAATCATTTTTAATTTTTTTATTTTAGGGAATGGTACCAATACTTCGAAAGTTTCAATCTCTGATTCAAAGCCCCATTCTTCAAATTTATTTGCGACATANTCAGCATTCTGCTTGCTCCAAGGGGAGCCAACATAATGCGGCTTTGAAGACATATGCTTCATCCAGNTATCAAGATTTTGAGGGTTCAGAGCTTTATCAAAATCAGATTCAAGCNCCAATTGCGATTTACTATCAANGGCAACATCAAATGTGGAAACCATTTTTAAACGNGAANGNGTNNGCTCTGAGCTTGGCTGCTGACTNCAACCCGCAATGAGCAATAATACTAAATAGGAGNATNTATATTTTTTCATNAATCNATCTCTTTTAATTTGGGTTTTATACGGCTGGAATAGCGNGCCTTTGAAACTACACGGCTTGGATCTTTTCTTAAAATTCGCTGTTCTTCAATTGGAAGGCTCGCAAACTCCATGCATTCTTTTGAGCAACATNCATTATAAACAACATTGCANTCATCGCACTGAATAAAAAGGATATGGCAAGCATCATTCCCGCAATCAATGTGCGTNTCGGAGGGCTTTTCACATTGATGACATGAACCTATAATATCATCAGTAATTGATTCCCCCATCCGATCATCAAATACAAAATTCTTTCCAATAAATTTTGATTTCAGGCCNCTATTATTTATTTCATGGGCGTATTGAATAATCCCGCCATCAAGCTGGCTCACATTGTCAAATCCATTCTTTANTAGGTAAGCACTTGCTTTTTCACATCGTATTCCCCCAGTACAATATAAAAGAATTTCATCTTCTTCGTGGCCTTTTAGCATTTTTTTAACTTCAGGTAATAGCTCGCGAGAGGTATCAACATCAGGTATGAGAGCATTCTCAAATCTCCCAACTTCACTTTCATAATAATTTCTCATATCAACAGCGACTACATTACTCTGTTCTAATTTTTGATTGAATTTTGATGCGTTTAAATGTCTACCCACATTATCCATATCATATTCTGCTGCTTNTACATCGTATGCTACGATTTGATCTTTAATCTTTACGGTCAACTTATAAAAAGATTGCCCATCTTTAACTGCGCGTTTAACAGGTACGTTGTTTAGATATTCGTATGAATTTAATTTTTTTCTAAAAGCGCCCCATTGATAATCAGGACAACTAATTTGAGCGTTGACGCCTTCTTCTGCCACGTAAACTCTGCCAAATACATTTATCTTGCTCAAGTCGCGGTAAAGACTATCTCTAAATGATTGTACATCTGATATCTCTGTATAGCGATAGAAGGAGCAGGTAATTCGCTTGAAAGTTTCTGCCTTTAATTCTTTTTTTAGCAGTACTCTATCTTTTTTATTATATAATACTTCTTTAATCATTTGATAATTCTATACCTGAATAACCTGGAATTTGATCGACAAGTTCTTTTCCCATTAAAATACTGGGAGTATAATAACCTTTATGTTTATGNTCTTGNAAAAGATATTCAGCCACCACCACGATTCCAACAGCGGTNACATCNTATCCATCGCCGGTTGAAAATCGCGCTGTNACAACATTGCCTTTATCATCAATNACCTCCCCCCAAAAAAAAGATTTTCCTTCTCTTCTTATTTCTGGCGTTGGGTTCTTCCATGTGCGCTCAATGCGATTTTGAATCATCCTAATAATCCATTTACTTTTAAAAATATAGATAAATTTTTGATATCTTTTCATTTTTTTAACTGCTTTTGGTGAGCGCGAAAAATAAAATTCAATATTTGGAATTCCTGTACTATGGTAAGCCGTAAAGACATCTCCCCATGGAATAGTCATCGCATTAAATTTTCCAATACCAAAATCAATCATACGCTCTTTATACGCTAAGGGTACTTTTTTTATTTTTCCATTTTTTCTAACCTTGCCCCCACTAAATAATCCCTCCGCAGAAGTTTTTGCAGTACCCTTACTTGCCTTTGATCCTTGTGTATGCCAAGCCATTGTAAGTTGTGTAGCATTTGGAAGTCTATCTTTTAGATATGCTGCTAAACAATCAGTTGGAATCACATCTGACCCTACACCAGGACATAAAACTATACCGGCAGATAAGGCTTTTTTATCGCATTGATTTGCATAGTCATATACAGAAATTTCTCCAGTGATATCAATGTAATGAACNTTCGCTTGGATACAAGCTTGAATCATTGTCTCAGCAGTTTTAGAAAAAGGACCTGCGCAATTAGCAACCACACTCATTCCTTTTATTTGGCTNGCTACTTCATTTACACTTGATAAAGAAAAAATTCGAGATTGNAATCCCTTTTCCTTGGCAAGCTTTGCAACGCTTTGAGATCGTCCTGCAAGAACGGGNCTCAATCCACGCTGAATTGCTTCATCGACAGCTAATCTAGCCGAGAAGCCATTAGCGCCATATATCATCCATTGTTTATCATTCATAAGAGGTAATTATAAACGGATCTTATATATAAATGAAATAAAAAGAGAAAAAATTATTATTTAATCAATTTCGTAGTTTTCATTATCTCTATCCATTCCACCCTGTCTTCTTTGNCTGCTATAACTACTTTTATCTTCCATTTTTCCAAATCGATATTCTAANGTTANCCTTACCGTACGCGATGAGAAATTCCTTATTGATTCTTGCTCCCATGAATCATTCTTTAGGCTAAACCCAAAACCTGACATGGCAAATGGATCCGATACATTAACCGTTAGGTTTAATCTCTCTTCCATAAACTTTTGTTTAATGGAAAGNCTAGACCATGTCATTGCATTGAAAGTACCAATGGCGATTTGTTTTTTTGGTTGATGGAACATAAAGAAAGAAAGTTCAGTAGTTGGGGTAGCATTGAACATTGATGTAATTCTAAAATTGTTCGTTCGCGATGTATTATCATATACATCCCCATAAATATCAGTATTTATATCATCCCAGTAGGTATTTCCNCCAAAAACCAATCTCATTTTTTTACCCANAGACCCAACAATATTNTACTCAAAACCTTTGGTTTTTTTCGTGCCNATATTTTCATAGGAGGCTAAAGANGTACCATCNTGATTAACCACTTTATGNCGAGTNATTTCATCTGTAGTGTATCGATANTAAGNGCCAAGGCTAAGTGAAAGCCCTCTAGAAAATCGTGAAAGATTTAACTCGTAAGAATCCGTGTACTCAGGTTTCAAAAAAGGATTACCTGAGCGATAATTACGATTATCTTGCCTGGAAATAAACGGGTTAAGCTGTCTACTGCGGGGNCTTTGAACGCGCTTAGAATAGCTTGCTTGTAGCTGAGCAAATTGCGGAGCTCCAAAAGTAAAAGAAAGACTGGGGTAAAGGCTATTATATGAATTTTTAAATTCATCTGGATTGCTCTTAAGCTTTGATAGCATATCAACCACCTCATAGCGTAGACCTGCATTATAGCCAATAAACCAATACGATCCTCCATATTGAAGATAGGCCGCATGAATATTCTCATAAAAATTAAAATCATTTGAGAACTCATTGTCTTTAACAAAAGCATTCAGCGTGTAATCATAAACCTCTGCTGTCTGCATATCATTTCTATCGTTTGTCTTACTGGAAAGACCAAATTCAAGCTTGCTACCGCTTTCAAAAGGTCGCGTATAATCTAGCTGGAAATCAAAACTTTTATTGGATCCATCTTGACCATTTTTTGCGGCATTAGCATTATCAAAAAACTCTTCAAAACTTTCCCACTCCTTGTTTTGATATTCATCATTTCCAATATTATTACCATCAGAAAGTCTAAGAAATGAGGTAAGCTTATGTTTTGGATTTTTAAATTTTTTGTCATAATTCAAATTTAGATCGTAGCCACCGCGATCACTATTCGAATCACTGATTCTAATGTATCTTGATTCTCCAGGCCCTTGATCTATTGTATAGTTATCATTATCTCGAGAGCTTCTTCCATCGCTAAGAGTAACCGAAAGCCCTAATGACTGTGTTGGATCAATAAAATATTCTCCACCTGTTTTGACAAATAAATTNGGTCTGATACTTTTTGAATCGTACGCTTGGTCAAGAATATTTTCAAACTCGCGGAATTCCATTTTTCTGTAGCTTGTCCCATCAGAGATCCAAACACGATTATTCAAACCTAAATTAATATAGGAATTAAATTTCGTATTTCTAAAGTTGACTTGACCTGAAAAATTTGATCCACGTTGAGTATCCCCACCTGCATTAAAATTACCATTTAAACCTGCAAATCTATTCTCCTTTAATACAATATTGATAATACCTGCCATTCCCTCTGGATCATATTTTGCACCTGGATTAGTCATCACTTCAATATCTGCAATGTTAGCAGCAGGGACACTTTGCAGCAGAGATTTGATGTCCCCACCTGCAATACTAGAAGGTTTTCCATCGATCATTAGATTCACTTTAGAATTACCGCGTAGGCTAATATTNTCATCAGGGTCAACCTCCACTCCAGGAACTTGGCGTAGAGCATCAATAGCTGACCCTCCAGTAGTTAATGAATTTCGCTCTACATTGAAAATACGTTTTTCTGCAGTTTGCACAAAAAGTGGGCGCTCACCCTCGACATCAACGCCAGCCATTTGCAGGGTAGTTTGATTTAGGGAAATTTTTTCAAGATTATNCTCGGTTTGGTTTTTTCCGAATGGAAGAAAAGTATATGGACCCAAGACTTTTTTCTCATAACCAATATATTCAATGACAACCTTATGTCGACCTAAGGCAATCTCTTTTACGTGGAATATTCCCCTATCATCGGTAATACCACCCGTCATAATAGTGTTACTACGACTGTTAACTATTGATACTGATGCGTAGGGTATAGGATCTCCAGAGCTAGAGTCAATTACAGTCCCATAGACTTGTCCAATTTTTGGGGCATTGCTGGGATCCATTTGGTCGCCCTTTCCCATACCGCGCCAGTTTCCACGCTGTGCAAAAATTATTGAAGACATCAATAATAGTGAAATAAGAATTAATTTTNTCCGCATTTTTCTATACCTTTATATATATTGCTTAGTTAGACTAATTTTCAATAGTTTAGTTAAATAAGAAAAGAATTTACCACTTATAGCTCCTAGCATAAAAATAATAAAAATTCTTAATTTTTTGGTCTGATTTGGTAAAAATCACTAACTTTTATGCTTGGTGCGCTGCGTTAATCTACTGACCTTCTATAGTGACAATTAATTTTCTGCCACTAGCATGATTTCGGTGTTCACAGAGGTAGATATCCTGCCAAGTGCCAAGATTGATTTTGCCGTCTGTAATTGGAATTGATAAAGAAGAGCCCAATATTGCTGATTTAATATGAGCTGGCATATCATCTGGACCTTCGGCGTTGTGTATAAAATCTGGTGAATTCTCTGGTACCAGCTTATTAAAATGGGTTTCAAAATCTACTCGAACATCAGGATCTGCGCCCTCATTGATTGCGATTGATGCTGAGGTGTGCTTGATAAATAAATGCAACATACCTATTGATTGATTTTTTATTTCAGGAGCAGAATCGATAACATAAGAGGTAATTATATGAAACCCTCTTGAAAAAGCAGGCAGGTCTATTTGCTGTTGGCTCCACATAATTTTATTTTAACAGTATCATTTTTTTGGTTTCAATAAGCGAGCCTAATTCAGCTCGATAAAAGTATATACCTGGCGCAACCACATTTCCTTTTGAATTTTTGCCATCCCATATAATTTTTTTGTAGCCATAGCGCTGATCGTCATCAACAAGTTTGATTACNTCTGAACCTAGCACATCATAAATAATTATGGATACGCGACTAGGCTCTGGTAAATCGTAATGAAGTGTAGTAGTTGCATTGAATGGATTAGGATAATTTTGGAACAAGGCAAATCGTGTCGGTTGAAATCCATACAGCACAAATAAGGCAATTTCTGATCGAAGCTGCGGAAGCATCGCCCATACATTATCACCCGGACAAGACGTATTGCCAAAATAGTCTCTATGTCCTTTTAAAACTTTTGGCTCCACACCATAGGTATCTGAAATCCAGGCATANAGCTGTATCAAAGATTTCTCAGAATTATAACTCATTTCATCATTGCAAGGAATATTGGTCGCTGGTGGATGATAACAGCCCAAGATACAGACCCCTATGTTTCCTGTATTTGCACCTCCAACATGCGCGCCCAATACTGTTTCTGGTCTTCCCTGATAAATATTACCCTCNGTATCCACCAAAAAATGGTAACCGATATCGCTCCACCCTCTTCCATCTTGATGGAATTCCTGGATAGATTTCACCGCAGCCTTCCCTTCTTCTAAAGTTTTTGCTGCCCATCCAGCAGCATGATGCAACGTCATCTTATTGAAATAAGGGTGATTGGAATAATCATACTTTGGGTTACGTGCCCCCCATTCAGCACGAGAAATAATCTTTGGCTTTTCCACATCAAATATCTTTGGAATTGGAGGCGTAAGGTTATTGAATCCAGAAATTTCATTTTCATTAGGGTCNTAAATACCGCCATTTATAAAACTTATACTTGAGATAGATTCTGCAGTATAGCGAATCTGAACAACTTCTCGCATTGAAGATTGTAAGACAGATGCAATAAACCTGTCGCTATTGGGTTCTTGAAATAGTTTCGCTTTATAGTTTTCAGATAATTGACCATTATCATACTTATAGTGAATCCAAATTTGAGCATCTATGTCTCCAATAAATCTTAAAGCAGCGCCTTCAATAGTTATTGGATCTTTTAAGGTTATTGATCTACCTGTGAGAGAAAATTTAGAACCCGTTTTTAGTAAGGTTCCAGCTCCGTCAAACTGCAATGGGCTTGCAGTATCTAAAAACTGTGCGCTTAATTGCGTCATGATTAGTAATCCAAATAAATAAGTTAATAATTTATTTTTCATGGTATATCAAATTTACTTATCTATTTATTAATTCCTCTACGAAGTTCTAATAATAAAAAANGCTCTCTAAAAAAGAGAGCCTTTTTTATTATATTTACCATTAAAACTACTTCATTAAGGTCATTTGCTTTGTTTTCACAAAATTTCCATAGCGCATGGCGTAAAAATAAGTACCGCTTGCTACTTTATTACCTTGCTTGTCCAATCCATTCCAAACAACGCGGTGCGTTCCGGCTGGTTTGTCTTGGAGTGGTAAAATATTGGCAACCTCTTGACCCATAATATTGTATATCGAAATCGAAATTTTATTTGCTATCGGCAGAGTATATTCGATACTTGTAGTTGGATTAAATGGATTTGGATAATTTTGATTTAATTTATAATCCTCTGGAGTAATTAAAACAATATCATTTACACTTAAAACTGAACTTTCGCCTGACCATTCAAGCACTCTTAAAAAAGTTCTATGAGCTCCACTTTTGNCACCATTAACTGTGACGCTATCTTGAACACCCTGGTAAGCTAGAATAACTTCACCATATTTATCTCTATCAACGTTTGATCCGGCAAACATTTTATTCACACCACCAGTTTGCAAGGTATCAATGTGGCCTGTAGCTTTTGTATAGTCGGTTTTTGTGTAATCAGCGGATGAGAATATATCAGTGCCAGTAAAACGGTAACTTCTAAAGCCAGTACCATGTCCAACAAAAACTGTCGGATCTCCAAACGCAGTATTGTGAGCTGCAGCTCCAAGAGCATACACATTCCCTCTGTTTTTAGCAGCATCCCATGAAGTTGCTAAACTATCCATTGCTGCATATTCAGTTGGAAGAAATGTGGTTGCATCACCATCTTTATCGCCAACCATATAAACAATGCCCTTATAAAATGAACCTACAAAAACTTCATCTTTTCCATCACCATTTACATCAGCAACTGCTGGTGCTAAGGTCCAGTCATCCACATCTGCGAACTTATAACCTGTATCAGATTGTGTATAAGCATTAGGCCCAGTAGCCTCAATAATAAAACAGGAAAGGTTATTCCAAGAAAAACAGACAGCTTCTTGTTTTCCATCTCCATCGGTATCAGCAATAACTACACCCTGTGGACTTCCGCCTCCGAATTTATTTTCTCTTACACCATCTTTATCCGTATCTCTGGGTGAAGCTGAAAATTCTTCCACTAAGGATGGCAAAACCCCGATATCTCCATCAACACCCATTATGATGAATCGATCTTCAGAGTAAGCAGAGTGGGTTGTTGAGGTAGTTCCATAAGAAGGATTTGTTCCTCCGTTGCTTGCCATTATAATTTCATCTCTACCATCAGAATCAATATCAGCGACAGTAAAATGCTCTGGTCTTGCAGCTGCTAATGTATCAGCAAAAGCAGTCAATAAATTTCTAGACCATGTAGTAGTATATCCATTATCTGTTTTTCCATCCCATTCGAAGACCCAAAGACCAGCAGTACTATCTGGAACAGGATTGCCAGTAGCAGCAGTCACAGAATCAATTTGACTATAGTCAGTAAAAAGAATTACTTCACCGAGGCCATCTCCATCAGTATCACCAGTTTGAACCCATCTAGGTGTAGAGCCGTAAGTACTTCCAGATGAACCAGACCAAACGTGAACTAAAGTATCGCCGAAGTACCACTCAAAGGCATGGATAGTTCCTCCATTGTAATCTGTTGCAAATATTTCCATTCTACCNTCTTGATCCAAATCTGATCCGCTCCATACACCTCGAGGTCCCGTAGATGTTCCCCATGTTGCAGGATTGCCTAGATCACTATCAAAAAGGCTATGTAATTTAAAATCCGCCTGAGCAAAAGCCAGGGTCATAATTGAAAATACTAATAATACATTTTTAACGATTGATTTCATAAGCTTACTCTCTTTTTTGTGATTAATCATTTAAATATTAGTTAATAAAATATTGATTGAGATTATAANAATAAACAAGATTTAAAGCAAAATATTTGCAAAATAATTCAAAAGGTTTTTTTCTTATTAGACTTTCATTTAAATTTGATTAATCTTTTTAACAAGAATAATTGGCATCCAAATTTTTTAGAGTATTTATTTTGATTAAGAAAAATATATTATTTATCTTAATGATTTCACTGGTATTTGCAAATACTGGTAAAATTTCAGGAAAAGTTATTAATTTAGTTTCCGGCGAACCATTGACTGGTGTAAATGTATTCTTAGAAGATTCACCCTTTGGTACTGCAACTAATTCAGAGGGTGAATACATTATTATAAATGTACCACCTGGAAATTATACACTCCGAGCAACCTACATTGGATACACCTCATATAGAATAAATGATTTGAGAGTAAATTTAAATCGAACTACTTATCAAGATTTTGGCTTAAAAGAGACTGTGATTGAGGGTGAAGAAGTAGTAGTACTGGCTGATCGCCCTTTAGTTTATAAAGACCTAACTGCTTCACAAAAAATTACTACATCTGATGAAATTAAAATTATGCCTGTTGAAACATTTCTTGGTGTCTTGACTACACAAGCAGGAGTAAATCAAGGTGCGGGTGNAGAATTACATATCAGAGGTGGGAGGTCAAATGAGATAGGCTATTATATAGATGGAGTATCTGTGGCTAATCCTTTTTTCACAAATGGATTAGCTGTAAATATCTCAAACAAAGCACTTGAAGAGATGAAAGTTGTATCTGGTGCATTTAACGCAGAATATGGAAATGCGATGAGCGGTATTGTAAATCTTCAGGTTAAAGATGGCGGAAAGGACTACCATGGCAGTATATCTTATCAGTCGGGAGATCATCAGTCTGAAGATTCCGAAATTTTTACCAATATCAATAATTTTAACCTTTTTACCAATAAAGTTCTTGAAGGTACAATAAATGGACCAATGCCATTTATGAAGAACAAAGATCAATTTACTTTTAATTTAAGTGCTCGCATTAGCGACAGTGAAGGATATTTTTATGGAATTAGGGAGCACACTATTTACGACTCTGCTGATTTTAGAGATGATGATAATTGGTATATTGAAATGAATGGTGATAGCAGTTTTGTCCCAATGTCACCAAGTAATAATATTAATCTGATGGGTAAGTTTACCTATAAAGTCAACCCGCTCATGAAACTATCTCTGCAATTATTACACTCTGGAGGAAAATCTAAATCCTACTCACACGCTTTTAAGTATAATCCAGATGGCACCTCAACATCATTATCTGCAAATAACAATTATTCTTTGAAATTAAATCATGCATTAAATGCGCGAAATTTCTATGAAACAAATATTGCATTTTCTAATACAAACTACATGGGATATCAATTTAAACCCATTGATTTATCCTCATCTGTGAGCCAAGAAGAAACTGAGCGTTTTGGATCAGAAAATTATGTTTTACACAATTTCTTTGAAGATTCTTCAAAGTATTGGATACTCAACAAGCATGAATACGCTCCGAGCTCAAGAATAAAAGGTTCACCTTCATCTCCTACTTTCTTATTTGGTGGTTCTAACCGAGGACATTCTTACAGAAAATCTAACTCGTTTTCATTTAAGTTTGATTTTACCAGTCAGGTTAATAATAGGCANGAAATTAAGACTGGGATCAATTATCGATCCGACAAACTCGATGAAAGAAATTTCTCAATACTTTATGATAATCAAGAGTATAGAACTCCTACTATTCTGCCAGAAAATGACTCCCCCTCGCACAATTACTATAATAACAATGCGGTTTTTTTCTCAGGCTACATTCAAGATAAAATCGAATACGATAATTTTATAACAAATGTGGGAATAAGATATGATCATTTTGATCCAGATGAGAATTACATTGTTAATTTTTTAAACCCAGAAGGTGAAAANAAAAAAGCAGAAAAAAAAGTAATGATTTCACCGCGCGCAGGTGTTGCATTTCCTATTACAGATCAAGGTATATTGCATTTTTCTTACGGGCATTTCTATCAAATGCCAACCCTTAGGAGACTATACAAAAGAAGTATTTTCGGAGCTGGTTTATCACCATCGATAGGTTATGCAAATCTAAAACCTGAAAAAACAGTACTCTATGAATTTGGTCTTCAGCAACAAATTGGAAAAATTACCGCTATTGAAATGAGCGCATTTTATAAAGATATACGGGATTTACTAGCCTTGCAATCAATAAGATACGAGTCAGAAAAATACGGACCCTCTAATTATTCTATTTATATGAACAAAGATTACGGAAATGTTAAAGGCTACACTTTTAGTTTTACAAAAAGATATGACCCTGTGTCTAGAACGTCAGCTTTTATTGATTATACTTACCAGGTCACTGAAGGCAATAGTGTTAATTCAGGTTCATTTTATTACAACGCCCTTTCCGGTGAACAAGAAGAAAAGCGAATTGTTCCACTTGCTTGGGATCAGCGCCATATATTGAATACCAACATTTCAATTGGTGATCCGCGAAACTGGAATATCGGGTTAATTAGTAAATTATCAAGTGGATGGCCATATACACCAAACATACCAGATGCAAACTACGTTCCACAGCCAAATAGCGGTAGAAAGCCATGGCAATGGCGAATTGATACGCGAATTCACAAAAATTTTAAGATANGGAAATTAAATTATCTTTTCTTCATGAAGATATACAATTTGCTGGACAGAAGAAATGAAAGATATGTATTTAATGATACAGGTCGCGCAGGATATACATATGTTTATCAATCAACTCAAGAAACGCAAGGATTCAAAAAACATTATGGTGAAAGAGGTGTTCATGAGTGGGCAGAGTACCAATTAAGACCACATTATTATACTTCACCTCGTTCTATCAATATTGGTTTCTCGGTGGATTTTTAATGAGCATAAACAAAATATTAAATTCAGTCACTTTTATAATATTCATCATTGGAATAGTTAGTGGCCAATCGAACAAAGTCAAACGTTTTTCAAAAGATTGGAAAAAAGCTGGACCTGAAAAAAGCTGGAATTCAACAGAGCATGAATACTTTTATAAATGGCGTAACAACCTCCTAGAAAAAAGATCNAGAATAAATGATCAAATATTGAGGCGACAAAAAGCAATTTTAAATGGCAATAAAATAACCACTGAAATATGGAACTATGGTTCTATTTCAAGTCCTGGAAATAGGGTGACAGACATAGTTTGGGAGGGGTTGGGATATGGCTATGAATTTGGACCTTTCATTGGGGCTGTTATTCCTGTTCCAGCAGAGAGTCATCAAGATGCGTTCCCAAAGATTGATAGTAACGGCGCTCCAGTTCTTGATGCAAATGGTAATCCAATTTGGCTCGCAAGAGTAATAAGTGATGGATTAGTATCTCTTGGAGGAGAAATCTCTCCAGACGGAAAAACATTTTATGGATGGGAGCCTTTAGCATTTAATGAACAGGGGGTTCCGTATGGTGATCCAAAAAGCGATAGAATTCCAACATCTAATGATGTGGATAGAAGCGGTGATGGTAAACCTGACAGTTGGCCTGAAGGGTGGTATAACCCCAATCTAAAAAGATACGTATGGCCTGGAGCATTGAGACAAGGTTCTTCGAATTCTGACCTTGAATCATTTTTTGTTGTAGATGACCGGTCTAATAGAGAATTTAAATATTATCCTTTTCCTGATGACTCATTAAGAATGGGACTAGGAATTGAGATTGAGTGCAGATACTATCAATGGTCTAATCCTCTTGCGGAAGACGTCATTTTTCTTATTTACAAAGTTACAAATAAAAGCGAAAAAGATTTAAATGATGTTATATTTGGCATGTGGGGAGATCCTCATATTGGNGGTCCATCAAACTGGCGTGATGATTTGTCTTATTTCGATAGAGATTTAAACATGGTATATGCTTGGGATGAGGATGGTAGATCTGATGTTTCCGGAAGAAATCCAGGATATTTTGGCTATATTTTTCTTGAGAGCCCTGGTAACCCATACGATCAAAAGGATAATGACAACGACGGAATGATAGATGAGAGTAGGAATAATGGAATTGATGATGATGGTGATTGGGATGTAAACAAGCATGATATAGGTGTTGATGGAATTCCAAATACAGGCGATTTAGGAGAAAACGATGGTTTGCCGACTGCAGGAGATGCTTTTGATATTCGGCAACCTGGTGAGCCAAATTTTGAATGGACAGATTTAGACGAGTCTGATATGATTGGATTAACAAGCTTCGCAGCGCCAAACTTCGGGGGAAATAATCGCATTTCTAAAGATGATTTTATTTATACTAGCTACATGACTCCGGGCCGATTTGATTCTTTAAACTCTGATGTTGCTGGAGATAATATTTTTCTTTATGGATCTGGAAAATTTATTTTAAAAGCTGGTGAAGCAANGAGGTTTTCAATTGCACTTTTAGTTGGAGACAGTTTTGATGATTTAACTCTTAACGCCAAAACCGCAAGACAGATATATGAAACAAACTATCAATTTGCAAAACCACCTAATAAACCGAATCTTACCGCTGTGCCAGGTGATGAAAAAGTTACATTGTTCTGGGATGATATAGCAGAATCCTCATATGACCCAATTTCAGATGAATATGATTTTGAAGGATATGTAATTTATCGTAGTACTGATCCAAGTTTTTTAGATCAACAAAATATAACCGATATTAACGGATCAAGATTTTTATTCGAACCTTTAAAGACCATTACTGGAGGGTTGGCTAAATTTGATTTAATAAATGAATATCAAGGTCCAAGCAGTATTCCATATACTGGCAGAGGAATATCATACCATCTTGGTAATAACACTGGTTTAGTACATTCATTTATAGANTCAAACAATGTCATTAACGGACAAAGGTACTACTATGCTGTAGCATCCTATGATCATGGAACAAAGGTGATGAACATTGGCCCAAGTGAATCATCTAAAACAATTACTCTTAATCCAGAAACTAATGAAATATTCTTAGATATAAACACTGCTAGTGTCATCCCACGCTTTCCTGCTTCAGGNTACAAACCAGGAGGTTGGGAAATGTTTGATTCCCTAACCTTTATAAATCACGTTGAAGGTTCTGGTACTGGTGACTTTGAACTAGAGGTTTTAGACCCAAGAGCTCTTGAAGATTCAAATAGTTTTGAAATCACTTTTAAAGCAAACCCCCTTCGTTATTCATTAGAAGATTTGAAACCTATTCTTGAAAAAAGGAAAGTTAAAAAAGATGTTTATATAACATTAAAAAATAATCGTATTAATTCATCCAATTTTCGTTTAACCCTTGATGGCAATCTAATGGAGGAAGGTAAAGATTTTAAACTTTTAGCAGAAGCAGGACAGGTTGTTGTCTCTTCCGATTTATTGAGTTCAATTTCAGAAGGAGATGAGATTAATATTTCATATACATATTTTCCTTTATGGGATAGCCGCAGTCTCAATTTTGAGGAAACTAATCCTGTGATTGATGGATTAAAAATTTACGTAAAAAATGATATTTTAGAGCTAAACACTAGTAAAACAAAATGGCAAAATGGAAGTTCTGGAAATTATAAAGCTATAGTAAAACCATATAATAGCTCTCCGAATAATATGCGAGCCTCAGACTATGAAATAAGATGGTATAATAGCATTGCTGATACTAGTGTTTTAGGCACTGCTACTGCTCCTTTTCAAATATGGGACGTTACCCCAGGGAGACTTCCATTTAAGAAAAATATTGCTGTGCTTGACTACAAAATCAGAAATGGCACCTGGGACCTTGGTGAAGATATTGTCATTGTTGAAACAGGNGCAGGCGTGAATGTATCTTGGCAAATAACATTTGAAGAGGCTGCAAATAAACAAACAATTAATCCTGTTGAGGGGGATATTTTTTATATAGCAACAAATAGACCTTTTAATGAAAAAGATGTATTTAAATATAAAACAATTGCTTCAAGGATTGATGATCAAGCTGCGAAGAATAGCTTAAAAGATGTAAGAGTAGTCCCAAATCCTTATGTAGTTACAAATAGATTGGAGCCATTAGATAGGCAAAACCCAAGAGATAGAGGACCGCGAAGAGTTTATTTTGATAAACTACCAGCATCATGTAAAATATCAATATACACAATTACAGGGGAGCTAGTTAAAGAAATTTTTCATGATTCACCGATAGAAAATGGTCAAGAATTTTNGGACCTAACCACAAAAGATAATTTTCCTATAGCATATGGAGTATATATTTATCATGTAGATGCTGGTAAACTAGGAAATACTATTGGGAGACTGGCTATAATTAAATGAAAAGTTTTTTACTAAATAGCTTTTTAATTACTGGTATATGTGTTGCTCAACTAGATAACACTGAGAGTATATCAAAAGCAGGAACTACTTCTGCTCAATTTCTTAAAATTGGAACTGATGCAAGAGGCGCATCAATGGGAAATGCATTTACAGCAATGTCTGGTGGCATAACCTCAATGTACTGGAATCCTGCAGGAATGACCTCTATAAGAAAACTAGAAGCAATTTTTATAAATTCCGATTGGATTGCTGGAATAAAATTTAATTACACTGCTGTTGGTTTAAATCTTGGACAAATTGGTTTTATAGGACTTAGCATGACAAATCTATCAACTCCAGAGGACATGGTTAGAACTATTGAAAAACCAAATGGAACTGGTGAATTTTTTGATGCAAACGATCTAGCTATAAATGTAAGCTACGCAAGAAAATTGACCAATAAGTTTTCACTTGGAGCAAATTTAAAATATATCAGGCAAAACATTTGGCATGNGAACGCCAATTCGATAGCTGCGGACCTTGGGGCACTTTTCACGACTCCTTTCAATAATATACGATTGGGTGCTAGTTTATCAAACTATGGGCCTGATATGCAAATGTTAGGAAGAGATCAAAAATTCAGCGTTGATCCCGATCCCATTAATGAAGGTAATGTTGAGTTTGTAAATGCTATGTACGAAACNGATAAATTTCCTCTTCCCCTAATTTTTAGAGTTGGATTATCAGGTGAAATAATTAAAACAGATCAAACACGCATGACCTTTGCATTAGATGCATTACATCCAAATGATAATGTTGAATGGGTTAATTTTGGTCTAGAATTTGCTTCTAGAGAAATGTTTTTTTTAAGAGGTGGTTATAGCACTTTATTTAGAAAGGACTCAGAAGAAGGATTAACTTTTGGCTCTGGTCTCAATTATAGATTACCCGGCTCTTCAACTCAAATAAAATTAAACTACTCCTATTCAGAATTTAATAGACTTAAAGATGTACAAAGATTATCTATAGGAATTCATTTCTAAAATTAATCTTTCATTGTATTTAAAAAATACATTGGCATTGCTAAAGATAAGCCAACTAGAAACATCATCAAAAAATATTTTAAAGGATGNGGTCCATCTTTTTTTTTATATTTAAAAACTATAAAACATGAGAATGTTAAACCTGCCACCCCTAAGTCAGCCGCAATCATTTTCACAGCATTATTTTCAAACCAAGCTGAAAAAAATTGGCTAACTGAATATTGATCAATTAATATTGATAATAACATAGCTGAATATGGAAGAACTATACCTAAAATTGCTAATACTACATAAAAATTTTTCATTTGTTACTCCATTATTTTTTAGAAAACCATTTATGTGATCCAAAAAAATTCTTTGGTGTTGGTTCATTGTTTTCAAGATGCCATTTTAATCCACCAAGAACAGATTCTAAATATNATAATAGCTGCGATCTTATAAACAACTCAAAAAAATAATTATCGTAAAACCTCGATTTCATATTATATATATAAGGATATATAGCTATTGATAAGCTGGATTTATTTTTGAAGTCTTTGATCCTCCATGACACAAAAGACATTTTATGTTTTTTGTTTCCTATAACTAGATCATACCCTACGTTTTTTTTCCATGATATAAATTGTCTTTGTAGAATAAATCCGTTTATATAATGGATTTCGTCTTTGCGCTGTTGATTGGTCCATATAATTGCCGGATTTTTTTTACAAAACGGATGGAAAAGTTCAAGATTTGATTTTTTAGAGATGATATTCCAAACTTGATCAACTGTGAAGTCGAGATTTATTACATCGCTAACAGATCGTGCATAATTTTTAGATATTTTAGAAACTTTCATTTAATTATATTCATTAGATTTTTTAAAGCTGTTGTGATATCATTTTTTATCATACTAAATAAATTATATTCAAAAAATAATTGCTAATTTAACTCATTTTGACAAATGCTAAATCATTTTCGAGAAAAATGCTTTATGGATAATATTAACAAGCCTTTTTTAATTTTCAGTTTTTAAATTATTATCCAAAATATTTATGTTTTTTTTATTAATAACACTTTTAGTATTTTTAAATTAAAGCACCCTGTAATTAAATTAGCCCTTTATTATAAATTATTAATTTGGAATAATAAAAATGCCTCACAGATTGGGAATTGACTTAGGTGGCACAAAAATTGAAGCTGTAGTTATTGATGATCAGTTTCAAGCCATTAAGCGTAAACGTGTTCCCACTAACCGAGATGACGGCTATGATGCTATNATAGATCGTATCATTAAATTATCCAAAAGTTTAATTAGTGATTACAAAAATTTTGATAATCCGATAGGTATCTGTACTCCTGGTACAATTGAAACAAAAACCGGATTACTTAAAAATAGCAACACGGTCTGCTTAATTGGTAAACCAATACAAAAAGATATGGAATCAAAACTAGGGATTCCAGTCTTAATGGAGAATGACGCTAATTGCTTTGCTCTAGCTGAAGCAACATTGGGTGCAGCAAAAAATTACAATGTTGTTTTTGGTATTATTCTTGGTACAGGGTGCGGAGGTGGAATTACAATGCATAAAAATATCCATCAAGGATCAAATAGGATTGCTGGAGAATGGGGACATCACTGTTTACACCCNGGTGGTAGAGATTGCTATTGTGGTAACAAAGGATGCGTTGAATCCTATATCTCTGGTACNGCTCTTGAAAAAGAATGGTACGATCTTTCAGGAGAAAATCATACCGTAACAGATATTATAGAAAAAGGTCTGTATAAAAAACATCCGGAATGGAAAGAGAATTTTTTAAAGAACTTTGGCAGAGGACTTGCTAACGTCATTGACATCCTTGATCCGCATGCAATTGTCTTGGGTGGCGGTCTATCTAAAATCGATCTATTATATACTGAAGGCAGAGATTCAGTGTATAAAGAAACATTCAGTCAAATTGTTCAAACTCCAATTTTAAAAAATAAATTAGGCGATTCAGCCGGTGTTTTTGGAGCAGCAATGTTATCGGATTACATTTGAGGTTTGCTAAATGGTTATATCATTTAACCGCTACAGATCAATTTATCATAGCGGGGTTCTTTCTTTTCAGTATAGGATTATCTTATTTAACAATTATTAGTATTAGATATTGGCATAATAAAATTCACCATCGAGCTGAATATTCACATGAAGTTAGAATCACACCTATCTTTTTATTAGGCGTCGCAATGATTTATGCCACAATATTATATATGTCCATTGGAGCAAGTGTAACAAAATGGGTTATAGAATTTTTAAATTAATCAAATCATAGAATTTCTTGTGACAAGTCTGATATTTTTTAATTTTAAAAAAAATAAATGGTGGGCATTTAAACAAATGGGGCTGCACCAAAGGTACTTAAATAATATAGATGGGCTTAATTTTTATAAAATGCTGGGAACGGGGAGCGGGCCAGGATTCAGTATGTACCCCGACTTCTCAACCTATGCTCTTTTATTGAATTGGAATAATGAACTATCTGCAAGCAAGTACTTTAATTCAAATAATTACTATAATCTGCTTTTAAGTAAAGCAGGGGCTTACAGAAAAATTTTTCTTTCTAGTTTTAAAAGTATTGGTGAGTGGGATGGCGTAAACCCTTTTGAAAATTCAGATGCTGATTTTCAGCCAAATGACAGCAAGGTTGGGGTAATAACACGAGCAACAATTCATTTCAATAAATTAACGCACTTTTGGAGATCGGTAAAACCTGCAAGCGATGCGATCTCTAAAGCTGAAGGCGTAAAATTTTTTAAAGGGATTGGAGAGTTGCCATTTATTCAACAGGCTACTTTCAGTATATGGGATTCTGAAAAACATATTAACCAGTTTGCATATGAAAATGTAAATCATAGAAAAATCGTTGATAAGACCAGAAAACAAAAGTGGTACAGCGAAGACCTTTTTGCAAGGTTTCATATTATTAGTGACTCTGGATATTTAAAGCATTGATATGAATAAAGTTACTATCGTTGGGTCTGGAGTTGCTGGACTAGCAACCGCTACAAGGCTAATAGCCAAAGGTTACGATGTTTCAATTTTTGAATCAGCATCATATACCGGAGGAAAAATCCATTCTTTTAATTTAGATGGCTATAGATTTGATGCTGGTCCCTCATTATTTACCCTACCACATTTGGTTGATGATCTATTTAAAAACTTAGGAGAAAACCCTATGGATTTTTTCAATTACGAGAAAAAAGATATCCATTGTGAATATTTTTGGAATGATGGTAAAAAACTAACGGCTTATTCTGATACCAGTAAATATTTTATGCAAATCTATGAACAGTTTGGAGTGAATGAATCAACTATGCATAAGTATTTGAAGCGATCTAAAAGAAAATATGAACTAACACAAAATATTTTTCTTCAAAAATCACTGCATAAATTTTCTACTTACTTTTCAAAAGATATTCTTAAGACAATCCCATTTTTAAGAAGCTTAGATATACTTAAAAGTTTGAATCAAACTAATCAGCTCTTTTTGAGAGAGCCGCATCTTGTTCAGCTTTATAACAGATACGCAACCTATAATGGATCAAACCCGTATGAGACACCAGGGATTATGTCGTTAATTCAGCACCTTGAGTCTCACTACGGCACCTGGGTTCCAAAAAAAGGTATGGTTGAAATAAGTAAATCCCTTACAAGGTTATTAAAAAAGAAAGGGGCAAAAATATATCTAAACTCTAACGTTGACGAAATTATTACTAAGGACAATAAAGCAATCGGTGTATTATCAAATGGTAAAGAATTTGAATCAGACTATATTGTTTCTAATATGGATATCTTTTTTACATATAAAAAGCTATTGAAAAATATTGAAATGCCAAAAAGAGTCAATAGATCTGAGCGGTCCAGCTCTGCGGTTATTTTTTACTGGGGTATAAATAGAGTTTTTGATCAGCTTGATCTACATAATATTTTATTTTCAGAAAATTATCAAAATGAATTTGAAACAATTTTTAAAAAGAGAGAATTAACGAATGATCCTACAATCTATATTAATATTACATCAAAAGATATACCGGCTGATGCACCAAAAGGTTGTGAAAATTGGTTTGTGATGATTAATGCGCCATATGATTGCAAGCAAAATTGGGAAACAATGATAAAAAAGCTAAGGAAAAACGTAATAAATAAAATAAATAAAATGCTGAAGGTTGATATAGAAAAATCAATCCAAGTTGAAAAAATTTATACGCCTAAAACAATAGAAACAATGACCCAATCTCATCTTGGATCATTGTATGGGACATCCAGTAATTCAAAATTATCAGCATTTTTACGCCATCCAAATTTTACGAATAAAATTAATAATCTTTTTTTCACCGGAGGAAGTGTTCATCCGGGCGGCGGCATTCCACTATGCCTAATGTCCGCCAATATTGTTGCTAATGAATTCAAGGATAGGTCAAATGTCAAAATTTAATAACCTTACAAACTATTCTGCGTTGACAATCTGGATATTTCAGCTTTTTGGGGCAATAGGGATATTATTTTGGGATAGACAATGGTTTATTCAAGCCACTCCATTTTGTTTACTTTTATATTTTTTGCTTTTAATTATAAATAGTAATTCGAAAAATTTTTTTTACTTATTTATGGTTTTTATCTGGGGTATGCTATCTGAAATAATCGGGGTTAATACGGGACTTATTTTTGGCTCATATACCTATGGAGACTCCTTAGGTATTAAAATAATGGATGTCCCCATTTTAATTGGAATAAATTGGACCATTACTGCAATTATCTGCGGAACCATTGCAAGACAAATAAAGGTTTTAAAATATTTTCAAGTCACAATTGCTATTGCTTTAATGTTGTTCCTTGATTTATTTATTGAACCCGTAGCTCCGATGATGGATATGTGGAATTTTTCTGATACGAATTCTGCGCCATTATCTAACTATATCACCTGGGCCATAGTAGCTCTGCCATTGCAAATTTATTTAGTCGTTAAAAAATTAGAGTTCAATTTTGCAATATCGGCAAATCTATATCTATCGCAGTTGTTATTTTTTGCCGCATTGAATTTTGCGGTTTGAACTAAGTTTTCTTGGCTCTGATTTCTTGATCTATATATAAAGGTAAAAATAATAAAGAGAAACCGTAAAATATATCTTCAAATGGAATGGTGCCGATTCGAAGACCTAAATTATGACTATCATTATACCAAACAATTTCATTTAGAATAAAAGATCCTGTTAGAATTCCATTAATGATAAAGAATGGAATCAAAATAAAAATATACGACACAAGAAATGANCCNAACANTNCTGGTAATCTAAGATACGAAATTCCAATCAAAATGGCTGCNAGNCTNAATGCAGAGGCNGTATAATAATTATCTAAATTCAAAAAACTAGTTGTTAGCAAAAAAAAGATGAGGGCATATGCCGCAAACTTTGTAACAACTGCTGANANCTTCAATTGTGGCGTTAAGGNTTCTTTGCAAAAATGAATGAAAAGGGAGCTGTATGGTATGCAAATAAAAAATAGCCATTCTTCAAAAGGNAGTCCAAATAAATCTTTTCCGATTAGATAGGTTTTGTTAAAGCCCCATATCCCCCATTTTGTAAAAAAGACATCCCAAATAATAAATAGTACAAACGTAAGTAGAAAACCAGGNGCTAAAGATAAAAATCTATTAAAATAATTAACTTTATTTTCAAAGGAAAGCGCTAAGGGTAGAGCAAAAGCTGAAAGATTAATAATTAAATAAAGATAATTATCCATTCTTTGCGCTGAATGCCCTAAGCGATTTAAGGCTTACAAACAGCATCCCAAAAAATTCACCATCTTCCTTATTCTCATTGGNATGATGTTTTCTATGTTCAAACAANACTGCTTTTAGGTAGGGATTTTTTGGTTTTTCAAACATCTTAATTCTTCGATGAATAAAGATATCATGCACAAACAGATAGGCAACACCATACAGTAGAATACCCAATCCAGAAAANAATAAAATATCATTCTGATAAAGGCTTCCAAAAATAAATCCTGAAGCACTTGGAATNGCAAATATCAGTGCAAATGAATCATTTTTCTGAAACGGNTTTCCAGTNAAAACATGGTGGTCCTCATGTAAAAACCATAACGGTCCATGCATTAAAAATTTATGGGTAGCCCATGCCGCAAATTCCATAAAAAGGAATGCCGAGATAACTATAAAAAATTCAAACATAATAACAACTAAATTTACATAATAAGTTATTTTTGAAGCGCATATTAAAATTATTTTTTCTTCTTTTTCCGTTTCATCTCCAAAAGCTTCCATGCCGCTTTTGGAATTTTTTCCAGTTCNTTCATCTCACCTGCGCCTTGCAACCATTCCCCGCCATCAATAGTGACAACCTCNCCATTAATATAGGCAGCTTGATCNCTNATCAANTATGAAGCTAGGTTTGCNAGCTCAATGTGTTCNCCAACGCGTTTNAATGGNATNCGTGCTTTCATTTTTTTATCAATGCCTAAGCCTGGNGGTGCCAATCGAGACCAAGCACCTTTNGTAGGAAANGGGCCAGGGGCTATTGCTACAGTTCTNATNCCATACTTTGCCCACTCTACCGCAAGGGATCTAGTCATTGCCAAAACACCGGCTTTNGCACAAGCGGAAGGAACAACATAACCAGAGCCTGTCCATGCATAAGTNGTAACAATATTTAAAATAATTCCGCTTTTATTCTTGCGCATGACCTTGCCAGCCGCTTGCGTACAATGAAATGTTCCGTTCAAAACAATNTCAATCACTGTCTTGAATGCGTTGGGACTTAAATTTTCAGTAGGGCTAATGAAGTTACCAGCTGCATTNTTTAATAAAATATCNACAGAGCCTAATTCTTTAACCGTTTGCTCTACCATCGCTTCGACCTGTTCAGGGTCCCTCACATCACAGGGAATTGCNACTACCTTCCCTCCGNTTTTTTGTAGCTCTTTAGCAGCCTCGCTAATTACTCCTTCACGCCGACTAGTTATCACNAGNTTAGCTCCAAGCTCTGCAAANCTAGTTGCCATTGACTTNCCGAGNCCTGTNCCNCCNCCNGTNACNATTATATTTTTTCCCTTAAGTAGTTTTGNATCAAACATAGATANTTTCCCCAAAAGTANTGATTAAACTAAGTATAAAAACAAAAAAGCCCCGATATAAATCGAGGCTTTTATGTTTGCTACCTAAAAAGGTAATTAGTCTTGGTAAGCTTCTTNTTGAGCTTGACCACAAGCATTTACAGCTTGAGNAANAGCTTGAAATACTTCTTGCGGACTTTTTTGNTCATTTCTAGCATCTTCCATAGCGTCTCTACCTGCATCTGCACATTCATTCCAAGCGTCATCACCAACATAANTGCCTTCTGCTTGAGCTTCTGCTTTTGCTGTAGATTCAGCTGCGTCAAACGCTGCATCAAAATTAAATCCACCACCTGGTTGCGCTCCTGACATCCAAGCTTGTACTACTGCCTGGCTAGGTCCATCAGGGCCACCTNGTCCACCTNGTCCACCTGGGCCACCTGGGCCACCTGGGCCACCTGAAGCAAATGTATCAATGAAGTTATCTGGAATTTCAAAAACTATATCTTGCCCTTCAATCAAATCGGTTCCGCCTCTTCCAAAAACTTCAAACTCACCAGCCGCAAAAGGATCAATACCAAAAGATGGTGGAGGAGGGGGTCCAAAGCCCCCTGGGCCACCTGGGCCACCTGCTGCTGGTCCAAATGTAAATCCACCTGGGCCACCTGGGCCTGGGCCACTTGGAGCACCAAAAGTACTAGGTCCGCCAAATATATCTTTTGGACCTGTCATCATTGAGGCTGTGAATAAGCTAAAATCTTCTTGAGCAAATGTAGCTGGACCTCCAGAACCAGTTACAACAACTGGAGGAGGCATGAATCCTGCCATATTTCCGTCTTCAGTAAATAATAATTGACCTTGAATATCAGCAACAACAGAATTTCCTGAATCATCAACAGTTAATACCTGAAGGGGCTCTTCAAGCATATCTTGCAGTAACGGATCTTGTGATGCAGCGGCAAAACATGCTGGAGATAAACATGACATTTCTGTAATAGGTTTAAATCCTGATACGTCACCTGAAGCATCTCTGAATACCTCCTGTGGCCTAAACTCATGACCTGTCATTTGGGTTCCAGAAGCATCAAAAAATACTGCATCTTCTTCGGGAATAACAAAGTCAGCAAACCCACCAAATCCTGGTGGTGGAGGTCCACCTGGCCCACCTGGTCCACCTGGTCCACCTAATGGATCTTTTATAAATGCAATAGCATCAAACAAATCTATAGGGGCAGCTTGGTCACCTAAAAATCCAGCAGCAAAATCTATTGCTGGTCCGGCAGAAATACCTGCTTCGGTTCTTTCAAGCATTGCAGAAGATTGCTCAACAAAGAAATCTTTTCCAATTATTTCTCCGGCCTCAAGTCCACTAAATCCGCCTGCACCAATACCAATTGTTGTACCTGCAGACATACCTACTGGATCTCCATCAGGACCAAATACAATTGGGCTAGGGATCATAAATTCAGTAAATTCGCCTGTTACATTATCAACAGATAAAAATGGCATTTCCAGCACTTCTGAAAGCGTTCCATCAGGATTGTAATCCAAAGCTGGAATAACTGGAGGCTCTGGAGGAAGACCTCCAGGAGTTTTCATAATTGAAGGATCTAGCGGAATGCTTCCCTTAGGATTTCCAAATACATCGTATTCAATAATTGTAGGCACTAAGTTACCGTCTGGATCAAATGTTGATAAAGGAATTGGAGATAAACCTGCAGATGCACCAGCTGTGCCTTCTACAGGAGCTTTTGGAGCAAAAGCATTAAAGAATGTTGTCGCAACAAGTTTATCTTCACCACCTTTATCACCTAAATAAAATACATCTGGGACCTTCCCATCTACTTCATTACCTTCAACGTCTGTAGCAACCATGTCACCCATTTTTTTGCCAATAGGGTTTCCGTTAGGGTCAAAAATCACTTGATCAGGCTCTTTAACACCAATTTGGTTTCCATTTTCATCGTAAAGCGGCTCAGGCATTGGAGGTAAGAATTTTTCTTTAAATGAATCTCTTGCACCTTCTAATCCGATTTTTTCACCAGTAACTTCATCAATTCCTGCAGTATTCTCAACAACAGTTGCACCTTCAAAGTCTCCAACTGTTTCTATTAATTCTTCTTGAATTTCCAATAAATCTTCAGCAGATACTTCACCAGCATCATATGCTTTTTGAACTGCAGCTGCTTCTGCTATAAGATCTGCAGCACTTTCATCAACAGCTTTAAGTTCTGCATCTTCTTGCAATTCTGCAGATGCCTCTAAAACATCTTCGATTGGTACAGGTAAAAGCATGTCAGGGTCTAATACAGACTCTTCCTGAAATCTGTCATTTGTTATCTCTAATGCAGCGTCTATATCGCCTGCTGCAGAAATAGCTTCAACACCTTCAGGGCCAGCTAAGGCTGCAACTTGCAGTATAGCTAAGTCTTTTGTAGCTTCATCTGATTCTAAAGCTACTTCAGAAGCTGCTTCCAAGACTTCTTCACCGACAACATCTGCTCCAGCAAGTGAAACTATGTAACCAACATCAGCTGCAAGTAATGGGTCTGCGGCAATCATTTCGGCACTAATCGGTTTTTCTTCAGCAGATTGAAACGCGACACCCGGCTTCACAACCATAGCTTGAAGTTCTTTTTCAACTTCGAAATCTTCTTGAACGTTCCCGTCTTCATCATATTTAATTTCAGACTTCATTCTCATCATAGTTGCTGTACCTTCTAGTAATTCGAGCTTAGTATCAATTGTGGCTGCAGGAGAATCGCAAACTTCAGCCGCATCAGATGCGTCAGCACATCCGGTAAGCTCTTCTTGCATGCCTACCCTTCTTGATAAAGAGCCCCCAGTACCCTGTATAGTAACCGCACCATCAGGAGTTAAAAATGCCCAAGTGTTGGGTGGTGATTCAGCAGGAACTACGTCGAATGAAATTCCACCATTGACTATTTTAACGTTTACATGCCTTTCCCCGCCTTGTGAAACACCACCATTTATCAATTGATACAATGAAATTTCAACTTCTGTGTTTGGTTCAAGCAAAACCATGCTTCCATCTTCAAAATTTAAAATTGCCGTTGAAACTGTTAACGTTTTCACTCCCCAGCCTTGTTCAACAGGTTGGGCATCAACAGCATCTATCCACCCTTGACCATCTCTCATATTAAATTGAGCTTTCCCTTCAAGGATCGATAGGGTTAAAGGTGCGACTTCAACAGTCACTTCTACAGATAGCTCTCCACTTAAGCTAGGAATGTCTTTGCTTTCCCCTGATGTTTCTTCAGTGCCAGATTCCATTTTTTCTTGCACCACTTCTTTGACATCATCCATTTTTTCAGCGATTTCATCTGTTCCACCACAAGCAACAAGTATTCCGACCAATGTTAATAGTAATAATGTTTTAAATTTCGAATTTATCATTTAATTTCTCCGGCAATAGTAAAA
>PASZ01000013.1 GCA_002712245.1 Fidelibacterota bacterium
ATGTGCGGACTGTGCAGGTGTAGCCAATGGTGATGCAACTGAAGATCAGTGTGGTGTGTGTGATGTTAACCCAGATAATGACTGTACTCAGGATTGTGCAGGTACTTGGGGTGGTGATGCAATAACTGATGATTGCGGTGTTTGTGGAGGTGATAACTCATCATGTGCGGATTGTGCAGGTGTAGCAAATGGAAACTCTTATATTGATGGATGTGGAGTTTGTAATGATAATTTTTATGATGATTGTGCTCAAGATTGTACAGGTACTTGGGGTGGTGATGCACTTGAAGATCAGTGCGGAATATGTAATGGAGATGGATTATCATGTGTTGCAGATTTAAGTTTGATAAATTTTAATAGTGCTGGAAGTATTGAAATATGGTATTATGCTCCTAGTCCTATAGCTGGATTTCAGTTTGATATTACTGGGTTGCAGTTAGAAAGTGCTGCAGGTGGTTTAGCGCAGGATAATGGATTTTATGTTGAGGTAAGTAATGCAGGTAGAGTAATTGGTTTTTCACTAAGCGGAGGTTTAATTCCTGCTGGATCAGGCTTATTGACTACTTTGTATTTTAACCAAATTACAGCTCCTATTACATTAATTGATACAGATGCTGTTTTGGTTTATCCTGGGGGGTCAGATCAATTTATTGTAAATCTTGAATCTTCTATTAATCATGGTCAACCTGACTGCTTAGGTGTTTATTATGGAGGAGCATTTTTAAATGCTTGCGATGTTTGTGTAGAAGAAGGCACAATTATTGATGAAGATGGCGATGGAGAAGATGATTGCTGGTTGGATGCTGATGAAATTCCTGATATATTTACACTATCTCAAAATTATCCCAATCCTTTTAACCCTGTATCATTTATTGATTATGCATTACCTAATAGTGATTATTTAACAATGAATATTATTGATATTCAAGGTAGAATATTAAAGAATATTTTTTATGAAAAATATCACTCAGTTGGTAAGTATACTCAAAAAATTAATGGCACTGATTTAAAAAGTGGTATATATTTTATTCAATTAATTTCATCAAATAATATTTTATCAAAAAAGATAATAGTTTTAAAATAATTCTTTATTTTACTAGATGTTAATTCAAATAAATAATATAAATAAGTCTTTTAAATTATTTAAAAGAGATGCTGGATTACGCGGATCTATAAAATCATTTTTTAACAGAGAATATGAATATTTTACTGCTTTAAAAAATATTAACTTGCAAATTTCTGAGGGTGAAATTATTGGAATCCTTGGTGAAAATGGAGCAGGAAAAACCACTTTGATTAAGTTAATGGTTGGCCTGCTTTATCCAGATAATGGAAGAATCATTATTGATAATTTCAACCCCTGGAAAAGAGACCATCAATTTTTAAAAAATATCTCCGTTGTCATGGGACAAAAAAATCAACTTTGGTGGGATATTCCTGCATCTGAATCATTTTTATTAAATAAACATATTTATGAATTAGATGATAAAATGTATAAAAAAACTTTAAATGAGTTAGTTGATTATTTAGATGTGCGAGATAAATTAGATGTTCAAGTAAGACGTTTGTCTCTAGGTGAAAGGATGAAGATGGAAATTATTGCAGCTTTATTACACAAACCTTCAATAGTTTTATTAGATGAGCCTACATTAGGATTAGATGTGATATCACAATCTAAAATAAGAGAATTTGTTAAATATTATAATGAGTGCTATGAGACCACATTTGTAATTACAAGTCATTATACTAAAGATATTCAAGAAATGTGTGAAAGAGTGTTTGTTCTACATAAAGGAAAATCAGTTTATGATGGTGATTTTAATTCTTTAATAGCAAATATTAATCCAAAAAGGAAGTTGATTTTTGAATTTTCAGAATCACCAGATTTAGGTTTATTAGATAAAAATTTATCTAATTTTAAATATAATTTAGATGATGATATTTTATCATCTATTATGTCAGATGCTGAATTACAATCTTTATTACAAATTTTATTAAAAGATTTTAATTCAAAGAATATAAGTTTTGAAGATTTACCCGTTGATGAGGCGATGAAAAGTTTTTTTGAAAATCCTTCAAAATTTTTAATTAATCTATAAATGACAAAATATTTTTCAGTTTTAAGAATTAATTGGATACAGGCATTAGAATATAGAGGAAATGCTTTAATTGGTTTGTTCGCTATTTTTTCTGGTTTATTTATTGAATATCAAATTTGGACATTAATTTTTGATTCTTCAAATTATACTGAAATAGCCATATCCGGATCGGATCAAACATTTAATTTTCTTCAATTAATTGTATTTATATTTTTATCAATTATTGTAGGTCAACTTAAATCATCTTGGGCCACATCTTTCCAAATGATATTTGAGATCAGGCAAGGTTTAATTAATAAATATTTAATTCGACCTATTTCTTATTTTTGGTATCATTTTATGATGTTTATTGGGACTAATTCATTATACTATATTGTTTATACTTTAGTGATTATTTGTTTTGCAGCTGTTTTTCCTGAAATTTTATTTCCAACTATTCAAAGTTTAATTGGGTTTATTTTATCATTAATAATTTCTATTTATTTATCATATTGTATTTATTTTATTATGGTTTGTTTTGCTTTTTGGTTTGGAGAGGTAAGATCAATAGTTCTTGCTTATAATTTGGGGATGTTAATGCTATCTGGACAATATATTCCTATTAGATTGTTTCCAGAAAAAGCATTAGAAATAATACGCTGGACTCCACTGCAATATTTAGTTGATTTTCCTGTTAGTACTGCAGTTGGACTATTTTCATTTAATCAATGGTTGTATAATTTTAGTTTTGCTTTATTATGGTGTGTTTTATTAACGGGTATTAGTTTTATTATATACAGTAAAGCGATTTCTCAATACGAGGCTTATGGTCAATAGATATATTAAATTATGGTTGGCATTTTTTAGGAATACTTTATCTAGAGATATGGAATTCAAAATGAATTTTGTATTAGAATTGTTTATTGATTTTATTTATTATGGTTCATTATTTTTCTTTTTTCAAGTTATCTTTCAATATCAAAATTCTTTTGGTGATTTTAATCAAGATGCAGTTATAATTTTTNTAATTTTATTATATATAGTTGANTCTATATATGTTTTTTTTCTTGGAGGAAATGTTTTTGANGTAAATAATAAAGTTAGAACNGGAGATTTNGATTTTATATTAACAAAACCAATTAATCCTCAATTTTTTATATCATTTAGNTATGTTAATAGTTATGCTTTGATATCAATTTTTATTTTATCTNTTTTATTGTTNCAGNTAAGTTATAATTATCATAATGANCAATTTATAATTATTAATTATGTGGTTTGTTTTATATCTGTAATNTTAGGTGTNAGTATATTTTATTCTATTGAATTTATTATTGCTTGTTTNGCATTTTGGTTTCGAAATTTTTCATATGCAGGATGGTTAGCTGGAGAATTAATTAAATATTCAAGAAGGCCAGACTCTATTTATAATAAATGGTTTAGAAATATATTATTTACAGCATTACCAATGGCTATGATAGTATCTGTTCCTGCNAGGATGTTACTTTTTGGNCCTAGTGTNAATCTACTATTACTTCAATTTTTTNTTTCTATTTCTTTTTTGGTTATTTCTATTTTAATTTGGAATAAAGGTTTAGTTAAATATGAAAGTGCATCAAGTTAAAATAAAAATTATTTAGATTTTTTTTTATTTTCTTGATGAATTAGATGTGGTATATCATGACAATTTTCACTAAACCCACAATTTTTACAAGTATAATGACAATTTAAAATTATAACTTCAAATTTGCACATTATACATTCTTTCTTTTCTAACATAATTTAAGTTTTCTTNTTTTTCTTTTTTGCTGCTGGAAATAATACATTATTTAAAATNAATCTATATCCAGGTGANTTTTTATGTATAGATAAATCAGTTTTNGGNTCACCAACATAATGTCTNTAATCTTCAGGATCATGTCCTCCAAGNAANGTAAATGTCCCNTTTCCTACATTACCATGTATATATTTAGCTGAATTGATTGATGCATCCTCNCCTAGAATTAGCACATAATCTTTAATGGTGTTTTTGTTAAATCCAGTCGTTTGTCCCATAAATCCATTAATAATAGCAGTATGATTTTGTATCAGCATTGTAGGCACAGGATCCCATTTAGCTGAAAATTCAAACAATGTAAAATAATCTGCTTCAGCACCACGTGCTGTTGGCATATGACTGGGAGGAAAATCTATATTTGAATATTCATAAATCATAGGTTGAGGATATAATGTATAGTTTTCAAATGCAATTGCATTTGAAAAGTCAAGCTTAGATTCATAATTATTATCAATAGGAGTTCCATCAAATACAGACGCAGCAATATCAACTTTATGTGCAGCTAATGCAATATCAAATGAATCTGTAGCTGAGCACATCGCAAATAAAAAACCACCATTAGAAACATAATCTTTGATAATCTGAGCCAGTGCTTTCTTTTGCTCTGGAACAGAATTAAATCCTAATTGAAGCGCAAGAGCTTCAAATTGTTTCTTTTGTTCAATATACCATGAAGCTGTGTGGTAATTTTTATAAAATTTGCCATATTGACCTGTAAAATCTTCATGGTGCAAATGTAGCCAGTCATACTGAGAAAGTTCACCATTAAATACTTGCTCATCCCACAAGGTTTCATATGGAACTTCAGCATAAGTTAGTGCAAGAGTTACAGCATCATCCCACGGTTGCTTATTGGGTGGAGTATAGATTGCAATTTTTGGTGTTTTTTCTAATAGAACAATATCCATATTATTTGTGGATATTTCATTGTAAATAGATAGTGTCTCTTCAGCACCAATTAGCTCATAGGTAACGCCTCTCAATCGGCATTCTTGCTCAATTTTCTGATAGCTATCCATCATAAAGGATCCACCGCGATAATTCAATACCCATTCAACATTTATCTGTTCTTTAATTACCCAAAAAGCAGCNCCGTAAGCTTTTAGGTGATCTTTTTGGATTNCATCCATAGGTATTAATATCTTTTGCGAAAAACAAAATTGCAGAAANAAGATAATTGAGATTATTTTTTTCAATTTANCTCTCAGTTGGTTGTGAAATTTTACGTACATGAATTCGAATTGGNTCCGAAANTAATGATGTTGAGCACTCNGAAAGCAATCGATAATAATATTTTAATGCATNTTCATTGCTTCCTAAGAAATTTTCTTCAACTTCACCTGCCAAGGCAAGTCCCCAGTCTTTTAAAAGTGTATTTTCCATTGCNANTGCATATTGAATTGATTTTTCGTATTCATTTAAATCAANAGAAATAAATGCNAAGCGTAGTGTCGCTAGGGGCGNGATGAGCGCATCTGAGAAATCNATTCTNANTTTNTCAAGNANNTCAANAGCATTTTGAATCTTATACTCATTNATCAAGCTCTCNGCTTCAAAAAATAATTTAAAAGCTTCTTTATCATTTCGGGTTCCATNAACATAATAATTCACAATTACATCATGGATTTCAAAAAGNTCATTAAAATATTTATGATTGGNGTCAANNGTTAGAATAGTTGAATCTAGGTATGCAATAACAGAATCCATTTTAANANNNTAAAGAAGACTNTTAATATACCCAATTGTCCTATTGCTAACTTTTTCACCNAATTCAGGTTTAAAATAATTTGCTGCTTCCTCATATCTTCCAGAAAAGATNAATANATTCCCAAGATCAAAATAAATCAGNTNTTTCAATTCATTGNTTGGATTTGTTTTTAAAGCNGTCTCAAATGATGATTTTGCNCCNTCGTAATCACGCATTATACGTGATTGCATTTGAGCTAATCTATAGTGAACTCTAGCTGTCGAATTAGAATTTGGTAGNAANGCAAGGACAGATTGNTAATGCTCNAGGCTATTNGCAAGAGGAGCATTATCTATATCTGGAGATTGAATAAATTGATTATTAAAAAAATTATTTTCTGGAAACCACTTTACAAATTTTAATTTAGATTTACTTCTAATTATCTGATCTTCATATGATTTTCCAAGACCTAATAAAATCTTCCCTATTAGCTTCGGATCTGATGTATTCAAATCTTCGAGCATCATATGATATGCCCTTATAGAAAGATCATACTGCTTTTCTTTTCTTAGGTTTTCAGCAAAATTAATCCATTCGTTATTTTTATTATTTTTTGTGATTAATTGATATTGATCAAATGATTTGGCGAACTGAGCAGTTTTATAATAAAAGCCTGCCAAGACTTCTCTTAATAGAGGATTAATTTCTAAGTTTGCATTAAGAGTTGAATCAATGAGCGAATGTGATTCTTCATCATCGCTCATTATCAATATTCTATCTGTCGCGTATCGAATATATTGTTTTTGATAGCGTATAAGTATCATTAATTCATTTAATGCGCGATCGAATGTTTGTCTTGATTGATAATAGCTTGCTAGATCTATGGATAAAAAATGGGGTTCATTAAACTTTTCTCTTCCTTCTAGAGCTATTAATTCCATGGATTCAGTTTGTCCAAATTTGACATAAGTATGAAATAATAAGCGGAACATTGTTTTATTTATAAGCTTAGTTCCTCTAAAATCATTCCATATTTCAATCGCCTTAGATTGCTGTTGATTTCTAAAGTAAAACTCACCTAAAGCAAGTTGAGATTGATGATCATTGGGATTATTTATCAGCCATGTTTCAATCAATATAATTCCAGATTTTGAGTCACCGTTTTTTGTATAAATATTTTTCAGTTGAAAATATGATGGCTGATGACTGGGNTGNTTCAATAGAATTCCTTTATATATCTTTTCAGCATATTCTATGTTCCCAGAACGCTCTATTTTTGTTGCTTGAATGAAAGCAGATTCTCCTTCAGGAATAACTTGAATTTGACCATGGAGTTTAATTGCAAAAATTATAATAAGGATAATTGCTAATTTTTTGATCATTTACCTTATCCTTGATGTATCAGTTCCTGCAAAAGAATCAATATTTTTTAATGAATTGAAATAGGATCGAATCATGCTTTGATATTCACGTGAAAAGCCAGCATTCAAAGCCTCATTCATCGCATCCATGATTACAGTTTGCCTCTGTCCTAAGTCATTAGGAAGCCCTGATGGGGCATTGCTTGTCACTTGAGTTGCAGTTTTAGATTTTCTTTCATCATTTACCCCACGTTGCGCCATTGATTTTTGGCTATCTAACATTCTATTTAATATTTGTTGTTGCCTGCTCATTGTATTTCGATCATACTTATTTTGATTAAGCTCTTTTATAACCTCATCAATGTCTTTAGCGATTCCATTTAGATCGCCAAGGCCTTGATTCCCAGACTCATCTAACTGTTTCATGACTTGCTTCAAAGCGTTTTGAATATCGCGCTGTTGACTAAGCATTCTTTTCATTATGGATTGTTGCATGGAGGGGGTCATTTGCCCTAACGCTAGCTGCATTCCTTGATCATTCACACTTTTTTGTTGAGTAGACATATTTTCCATTTGCTTTAAGAACTCTTCATAGCCACTAGCCGAACCATCTTTCTGCATTTTATTAATTGTTTGAATGATTGATTTTGCACTCTCATTTAATGCAATCATCGCTTGGCTTTGATTGCTTAAGGACCCTTTACTGTTTCGTTCAGCTAGCTTTGTTTTTGCTGCGCCCATTTGGGCATTAGCTCTTCCAAGTTTCTGGCCCATTTTACCTGTTACGAGGAATGTTTCTTTTGATAGCTCCATAGTTTTTGTCATAGTTTGAATAAGTTGGTCTTGTAAAAGTTGTTGTTGGCTTGCCAGCGTATTTTGTCTTGGAGAGTTTGCAGGTATTTCGCTTGTCTCTGCTTCAAGCAATTCCTGAGATTTAGAAATAGAAAGCAAATCTCTTAATATGCCTCGGAATTTTTTTGCCATTTCCCTGGTAGTTTGTTTTTGAAATTCAGAAAATATATCATTCATTGAAGATTGCATCGATTGCATCGATTGTAAGCCTGCATAGCTAGCATCCATAGCTTGATAAGGTTCTTGCCGATCCAGATTTTTAACAGTTTCTTTTAGATATTGTTTTGAAAGCTCAGCATCTTTGCTTTCTGAAAGACCTTCAAGACTTTGTGCAGTTTTTCTGCTGAATTTTTTTATACCATCAATAGATTTATTCATTTCTTTCATGATTTTAGCAAATTCTTTTTCATTGATTTTTTGTTCTTGAGAAAGTCTTTTAAATACCGAAGGGTCTGTTCGTTTATTAATGGATCTAATTTGTTGATCAAGATTATCTTGATTAGATACAAGCTGCTCAAGGCGCTTTCTAATTTCATCAATTTTTTGCTCTGCTTTGATGCGTTGAAAAATATCAAGAAATCGATCTAGTTCTTGTTCAATATGATTTAGGTTATTAGAAATATTATCTAGAGCACTAATCATATCATCTATATCAAGCTTTTCAAGCGCCTCTTTCATCCATTCCATATCTTGAAACATTTCTTGCGGTAAAATTTCTTCAACCATTTTCTGCAGATCTCTGAATTTATTCATCACCTCATCTGAAAATAAATCGTGTTTGTCGCCTTGGCTATTTAGCAGATTAAGCTTATCATTTAATTTTTGAAAATTTTCAATTTGTTCTTGAATCTCCTGTAGTGATTCTTTTGTTTTTTGCTGTTGCTCCCAATCTGGNTTTTCTGTTTTTAATAGATCCAACCTTGCTTCTTTGATTTTATCATTCAATTTTATTATTGAAGACAAGCTTTCTTCAGTAGTTGAAATAATTTCTTCTTCCTGGCTTTCATAGGATAAAAATAGATCATTTAGAGAAGGTATTTTTGCAATGAATGTATCAGATAATTGTTTTTTTGGACCAGAAATTTGATCATTGTCGTATAGCTCAAAATGAAAATGAATTTCATCTTCGGGCATTAACCCAAAATCTTTAATTTCCCAATTTGTTACAATTTGCTGTTGACNCNCNTCTTTATTTGGGATATCTATATTAAACATAGATATTTTTGGCTCTGCTTNAATATATNCTGGGCGATGAATTTCATAGGCTAATTGCAGCTTGNAAAACCCAAAATCATCCTCAATGTCCATTAATATAGATATCAACTGATCTCCACCTAATTCAATTATTGGAGCTGGTTTAATGATCGTCATNCGAGGATGTAANTCGGTTAATGTCTTTAGANGAAAAGGGATGGGGTTGCGATTTGAAATTCCNCTTTCATCTTTGAGATTAATATAGAAATTTTTATCNCCNTCCATAGNAAAACTATAATAGCTGCGCTTATTTTTNGTTGCCATTTTATATTCTTCGCCATCAAGAATTAGATCAGCTTGATCAAGTTTTTTATTTGATTGTAGTTCAAGATCAATTGTTGAACCCAGCAGTGCTTCAATCTCAGATTGGTTTGCCTTTTGAATTCTAGGGGGTAATTTTGTGTATTGAGGCGAATTAATGGTAATTATTAAATCACTAATTGATGGTCTATCTGTAACGAAAATTGAATAATCTCTTGAGGATATCTCTTCCCAGGGTTCCCAAAACTTAGTTGATGGCACATATGCCCTATAGCGATAGTTTTGATAAACCTCATTAAGATCAGCTTGGTAAATACCGTCTTGATTATAAGCAGTTTTGATTATTAGACTATCCTTACTCTTTTGGAAAGCTAAAGGCTTGAATTCAACATAAATAGAATCAGGATTTTTTCCAAGGGTGGAGAATTCTACCTTAGCATCTTCCCCGCCTAAAATACCAAGGTATTGTGATATGCCTATTAGTTTAAAAGGTATTGGAGGAGAAAATTCTGTATCAGTATGAGCTAATCTGTACATAGAAGAAACAGAGTGGCTCCATGTTNTAGATATCAAAACNATGACAATTGCCAGAGCGNTAAATGNAATTTTTTTCCATCGATATATACGATCATTTGATAAAAGAGNATTGTAATCAAATTGATCAAGCNGCAACTGTGATTGATAAATGAATGATTTTTGAAGATCTAAAGAAGCAGNCGATTTTTCAGAATTTTCAAGCTGATAAGCATTTAAAAGCATATCANCNTTTTTAAAGATTAATCGCCCAACCATTAATGCTATGNTAGACAATTGATGGCGCTTAATTAGATCTTTTTGAGCCAATAAAATATAAATTAAAAATGAANAANTGCTNANTNTCAANAANGNACACGTTAAGTATAAAATTGACTTGCGCACAGACATGGATAAATAAAATATATTTTCCACCATAATTAATGATGTAAAGAATACTATTAGAGCTGTATATACTATCCAGAGAAGTAGTCTTAGATCGAAAAATAAAAGAGAGGATCTAATTTTTTTAAGTGAGCGAGTAATTGATTCCATATAAATTATTGAGTTAAAGCAAACCACACAATATTAACACCCATCTGCAATGCTGATTTCCGAACACTCTCTGGATTATTATGAACCCCTGCGTCTTCCCATCCATCACCAAGGTCTGACTCAAACGAATAAAATGCTATTANTCGATCTTCTTCAAATAAACCAAAGCCTTGCGCTGGGNTTCCATNATGNTCATGTATTTTTGGTAGACCATTTGGAAATTTATAATAACAATTGAATATAGGATGNGTTATTGGCAGCTCGACCCAATCCTTATNAGGAAAAACTCTTTTCATTTCTCTTTTNAAAGAAGTATTCATNCCATAATTATCATCTGCGTGAAGAAAAGCNCCTTTTAAAAGATGNTCTCTTANAATNCCAANNTCTTCATCGCTAAATCTAATGTTACCATGACCTGTAATNTATAGATATGTGTGATTATATATGTTTTGATCACCTAACTTAATTCTGTANTCANTAGGCTCAATTTGAATATTNGTTTCAGCAGAGACAAANCTGATAAGATTTGGCAAGCTACTTGGATCTGCATACCAATCTCCGCCTCCAGANTANTGTATTCTGGCAATNTTAAAATCTTGAGNAAAAATNCCGCGAATTANGACTAACNNAAGACTGTATTGATATAATTTGTTTTTATTTATTTGTAACATGTAAATAGATATTTTTGTTTTAGCTAGNCCTGNNAAACAGTATATNTATATTTAATCAAAATATTCAATAAAAGTTTCAAAGCNNTTATTGTTGTACAAACAACATTCACAATAATCGTATATTTACTAGGNTGATAAAATACACCTAATATATTAATAACGATGCTGAAAAAAATAATCTTACTAACTCTANTGATGACATCTGNANCNCTNGCGAANATGCAAACTGTGCCAGANGATTCTAGTNGGATAAGATCAATGATTTTTAGGATTTTTTCNTTAGACAAGATTGATCCAAATGACTATGAAAAAGGCTATATNNTTGATCGAATTTTCAAAAGACGAGAATTTCATCGACCCGTAAATTTTATNCCACTAGAACTTCGATACGGATTTGCTTANAATACTGGAGGAGGTTTTCTTGGACTAGGAAATTTGAGNAGNANNTGGATGACATATGAANTAGATGGATTATCTGCATTTGATGGAGGAAATTTCTCATCAAGAATANGCCATCAGTTGGATTTNGATATGCTTAAAACAAATCTTGCGTATTATTGGTTTGGGAATAGTTGGTTAGATATGCATACAGGACTTAATCTAAGATATAGTATGCTCCTTATGCCTTCCAAAATTCCTGANNCCTGGAATGGATCTCAAGATTCGTGGAAACAGGGGGAAAAATTTAATGCTAAGATGTTTGAGCTTAGCTGGAGTCAATCTTTAATATTGCAATGGTTTGAAAGTTGGTTTACAACNTATCGATATACTTATGGTATGGCTTTATCTCAGTTCTATGATAAACAAAGTTCACCATTNGGTTATGGGCCNTCACANTCTTTTACNATTGGGGCAAAATACATTNTAGATCGCGAAATGGNATATCGATTTTCAATTGGATTAGATTTAAAATATACTAGTACTTCAATAAANAANATTANAGATCCTAAAGATTTAACACCTATAAGAAGTTTTAATATTCAAACAGCAGGTCTCTATGNGTCAGCATCAGTTTTTTTNGGAGGACAGCAAACTAAAGGCGATATAGGAAAATCATATTATTATACNAAAGATTATATATCAGCNAAANGATANCTAAATGAATTTGTTGATGAAAATCCTGACCATGCAAATATTCAAAGTGCCCTAAAACTTATCATTGAAAGCGATAGAAAAATTCCTTACCAACTTATGAGGCAGGGCATGAGCTTTGATCAAAGGGGAATGGTTAATAGAGCCGTTGAAAAATATATTCGCGCGAAATCTTTAGCTGACACCTTATTAGCCGATGTAATTGATGAAAGGTTAAGAGAAATTACGTATCGTGAAGTTGAGCGTGCTGAAAAATGGCTCTATTCAGGTGAAAGCGATACTGCTATTGCTCATGTTACAATGGCATCCGGATGGTATCCTGGATTTAAACACCACATTGACAGGTTTAAAGTATATAATTTTATGTCTAAAGGTGAGCAATTGTATAAAATTGGATTGTATGATCGAGCCTTAAAGTATTTTGATTCAGCNCAAAAGATTGATCCTACCCTAGCTTTTGAAGTTGCTACACANAANCACCGGATTGCATCAGATTTATTAACCATTGCTGATTCTTTNAATGATTTAAATTCATTAAAATTTGTTGTNTTTGCNTTGGAAGAGACNCAAAGATTAACTGGNTCNCTAAGCCCNTCNAATATTCGTATNNTGGATCAGCTAAAACAAAAATTAAAAGCTAAAGAGGAATATGATATCCGTCAAAAAATTGATTTAAAATTNCTTCAAGAAAAAAAGAGTAAATCTGAAATCAGNTCTATTATTGTTGGAATGACAATNTCAGANGTAGAAAANATTATGGGNAAGCCATCAGAGATTNTATCAAGTGGTCAGCAAAATGAAAATCAGCTATGGATATATAATTATGAAAACGGANATNAANTATCTTTAATTTTTACCAANTATAAATTATTTAGAATNAAAAAATAGATTATTTANAGCAAATGAGCATTTTTTCTTANAAATGCTATTTCATTTAAAATNACTTTTATTACCCCNGTTGCGGGAACTGCAAATANCATTCCAAGAGGACCAAGTAGAGTACCNCCAATAAGAAGCACAATCATNACAAGCATAGGATGCANACCAACGCTTTTTCCAACCANAGNAGGCGTAATAAGATTTCCCTCAATTTGCTGAACNACTAAAAACATAAAAATGATATCAATTGAGAAAAATGGAGAAGGTATAGTACCCAAAAACATATGNGCTGTCGCAGCNTCATTGCCNAGGTTATTCATAAATGCAATNANNAANGCTGGNACCATTCCAACAAAAGGACCAATTANNGGTATTAGGTTTGCAAGNCCNGCAATGATNCCAATGAAAATTACCAGAGTAAGATTNGCTCCAAAGAAATTTAATAAAAGNAGGCCTGCTATTGACATTCCTGCNACNCTTGCAGCNGAAAGNAATTGACCTCTTAGATAGCTAGATACTGATTTTTCTATGTTGTAAATAAGTTTTAATCCTACTTCAAAATATTTATTTGGTATTGCATTTACTAAAGCTTTCTTGAACGTATGATACTCAGATAAAAGAATGATTGTAAAAATAAAAACCATTACTGCAATGAACATAAAATTTCCAACCGTACTGACAAGTGAACCCAATGATCCAAGTACGGTTTGAGTGATATCTGTCAATTTATTGGCAAAATAATCAGATGAAGAGTCATCAGTCTTAATGAAAGAAGGAAGAGCAGAGTTTATTTTCTCTCCAAGAAGTTTAAATTCATTTGACATTGTATCTTGATCAACTCTTTGGGAAAAATCTTGTGCTTGTTGTGAGATTTGTGATATAAAACTTCCTACAAATGTAGAAACTCCAGCCAATAAAATGATTACTACACCTAAAACTGATAAACTGCGATTTCCAATCCTTCTTTCAAATGCATCAACACTAGAAAGGAGAACTGTAGTAAATAAAAAGGCAAAAACTAACATTAAAATAACGTCAGATATGTATGGCCATATCAAATTGATAAACCACAATCCAATCAAAAATAAAATAATTCTATAGATTTGTTGAATATAATTTGATTCTTTTTCGATCATTTAGATTGTTCTTTAATTAACAGTTTATTTGTTTTTCTTAGCCTTTCGCCAAGCAGGCCTCCAAGATTAAACATGATTTTATGCCCTAATACAGGATTTCTCTCTTTTAATATCATAAGGTCTTGAGTAAAAAACCCTAGCATTGTACAGTCTTCTAAAGCTATTGCATTAGCAGATCTTGGTTCATCATCAAAAAGAGCTAGCTCTCCAAAGAATTCACCTTGATTCAATTCAGCTAATACATTTTCATTTCCAGCTCTAGTTCCAACGGTAATTTTTATAGAACCACGCATAATTATATACATACCTTCACCTGGAGCTCGATTTTTAAATACAAAATCTCCTGAATTAAAATCTCTATGATGCATCATCTTTTCTAATTCAGCAAAATCTTTATCACTAAATTCTTTAAATACTGGTACTTTTTTTAAGGTATGAACAGTTTCGCTCTCAGAATTGTCCCATCCTTTAAATATGTTTTCCCATTTTGCGCTTTTCAAATTATACTCCTTGATTTAGAAGTTAGATTATAGTCATAGGATGCCAAAAACTACAAGCAAACTAAGCACAACAATCAAATTGACCTTACCTGAAGCATTTCGGTATTTTAGCATATAATGATTATTAAAATTTTCATCATTTCAATTACATTTTTTAGCTTAGCCTTTTCTCAGAGAACACAAAGAGACTTTGAAAGAGAGTTAAAAGCTCAAAACAGCGCTATACAGTCTTTAAAGGATGAAATTGAGACTACAAAAAAACGAATCAATTCAGAGAATAAAAAAGAAAAGTCATCTGTTAGAAAAGTTAGCAACTTATCTGAAGAGATAAGCTTACTTCAAAAGCTTGTAAAAGAACTAGCTAAAGAAGAGAAATTGCTCATGGCCGATATCTCAAGAATGGAAAGAAAAATTAATGAAAGTGAAAATAATTTAGAAGAACTCCGCAAGTTATATGCAAAAAGATTAGCGATAATGTATAAAAAAGGTCAAATATCAAATCTAGAAAGAGTTCTTAGTTCGACATCATGGAGACAGGCAATTTATCGATCAAAATATTTAAAAATAATATCAAAGATTGATAGAGAAACTCATGACACTATTCGGTCGTTATTGATTGAAGTTGGCAAACAGAAATTAGGCCTTGAATCAGCGCTAAGAAAAAAAAGGTACTTAAAAAGGGAAAGAGATAAAACGCTGTCTCAAGTAAGATCAAAGAAGAAGAAAGAGCAGCGTGAATTGACACGAATTAGAAAGAGTCAGAAAGAACTGAAAAATTATCTATCGGAAAAGCAAGTTGGAATGAACCAACTTGAAGTTATAATCAAAAAAATTAGAGAAGATATAGCAAGGCTTGAAAGAGAAGAGCGAATTCGAAAGCAACAAATGGCTCTCTCATCTAAGGAGTTTCCAAAGTTGAAAGGGCAAATATCATGGCCTGCAGAGGGAAGAGTTTCTGCTAAATTTGGTAGACAGTGGAATCCAAAATTAAAAACAACTACTGAGAACCCCGGAATAGATATAAAAGGAAAGCCAGGATCGGAAATTAGAAGTGTACTCGGAGGTGTGGTAACNACTATAACCTTTATTAGAGGATATGGAACGACAATTATCATTGATCACGGTAGTGGGTTTTATACAGTATACAGTCATGTAACAAATGTTGAAACAAATGTAGATAGCCAAGTTAATAGTGGAGATGTTATAGCATATATGGGTGATTCAGGATCAATCAATGGATCACAACTTCATTTTGAAATATGGGGAGAGGGGAAAAAGCTCAACCCTGAGAATTGGCTAAAAAAGAGATGAAAATTTCTGATGTACAGCCTCTAATTTGGGATCAATTAAGCAAAGCTAAGGTTAAACAAAAAATTGGCACATCTTATCTTTTCTCTGGTCAAGATGGTAGCGCAAAAGAATGGCTGGCAATCGAATTTTCTAAGCTTTTAAATTGCCATTTAGATGATTTTCTTACATGCAATTCATGTTCTTCCTGTATTAAGTTTTCTAAATTGCAGCATGAAAACCTAAATCTTATTTTTCCTCTGCCTAGCATAGCAAAATCGAAAAATGAATCCGATCCCATAAAAAACTTAAGTAAGGATGACTTTAATTTTGTAATTAATGCGCTAGAGCTAAAAAGCAAAGACCCTTTTCATAAAATTAATGTACCAAAAGCTAGAAGAATTACGATTGATTCAATAAGGTTTTTACGCAAATCTCTTTATTTAAAATCACAAGCATCAGTTCGGAAAATAGTTATTATTTTTGATGCACATCTTTTAGCTGAAGGAGGTGGTGAATCAGCAAATGCTTTGCTTAAATTACTGGAAGAGCCTCCAAGAAATACATCATTGATTTTAGTTACCAATAATAAATCAAAATTGCCACTTACAATTATTAGTAGATGTCAGCAAATCGATTTTCCAGGCCTACCTTTAGATATAGCTCGAAAATTACTTGAAGATAATGGAGTCGAAAATAGCAAAGCCATGCAATTAGCATTTTTATCTAATNGAAATATAATTTTAGCAAAAAATTTATTATCAAGAGATATCAATGAGCCTTTATTAGAGTCGCAGCAATTAATAGAAAGTTTAATAAAGTTAGATCAGAAATCTTGGCGCAACCAAATCAATGATTTTTCAATGATGGCATTTAGGTCACCCCAAGAATTTATTTTTAGAATTAATTTGATTCAAATGTGGATAAATATTGCATATAAATTAAAATGTGGAGAACAGTTGCCAATGNTGATTAGTGATTTCTCTGATTCATTTAATGAATTTAATAATCAATTTCCTAAGGCAAGTTATTTTGAAATTAATGAGCTGCTTGAAGAGTCAATAGGGGCTTTATCGCGAAATCTTTATATGCCCCTTTTTATGTTAAATATGATGATTACAATTCAAACTCTTTTAAAAGGTAAAGAACCTAAAGCAATAGTATGAAACCATTTTATATTACTACACCTATATATTACGTAAATGATAAACCTCATATTGGGCATGCATATACCACTATTCTAGCAGATGTATTAGCAAGGCACTATCGAAATATTGGCAGGGATGTTTTTCTTCTCACAGGCCTTGATGAGCATGGACAAAAGGTACAGCAGGCAGCAGAATCAAGAAATATAAACCCCAAGCAGCATTGCGATGAAATGGCGCCAAGATTTTTAAAACTGTGGGAGAAGCTTCATATAAGCTATGATGATTTCATTCGCACTACAGAAAAACGCCATACCGATATTGTGAAGTATTTTCTTCAAAAAGTTTATGACAAAGGAGATATTTATGAAGATAGTTATGAGGGTCTTTATTCTGTATCCGAAGAGCGATTTATTACAGAGAAAGAGGCTGAGTCCGGAGAATTCCGAGATATTAAAGAATTAAAAGAAAAGAATTACTTTTTTAAAATGTCAAAATATCAAGATAAACTGATAAAGCACATTGAAGAAAACCCAAATTTCATTCAGCCTAAATTTCGAAGAAATGAAGTACTTGGTTTTTTAAGATCGCCCCTAGAAGACCTATGTATTTCACGTCCAAAATCTCGTTTGAGTTGGGGTATTGAAATGCCTTTTGATTCAAATTATATTACCTATGTTTGGTTTGATGCTCTTATCAATTATGTATCTGCAATAGGGCTCAATAGTGACGAAAAAAAATATAAAACTTTCTGGCCGGTAAATTATCATTTGATAGGAAAAGATATTTTAACCACCCATTCAGTTTATTGGCCGACAATGCTAATGTCAGCTGGAATTAAACTACCCAAGAGTATTTTTGCTCACGGATGGTGGTTAAGTGATCAATCAAAAATGAGCAAATCATTGGGAAATGTTGTAGATCCATTAAAACTAATTGAAACCTATGGTGTTGATCCTGTTAGATTTTATCTCATGAAAGAAATGGTTCTTGGTCAAGACTCTAATTTCAGTTTGGATTCATTTGTAAAATGCTACAATAGTGACCTTGCAAATGATTTTGGAAATCTGTTAAGCAGGGTAACAAATTTGATAAATAAATTTTATGATGGGAAAATACCCACTGGAGAGGATAATTCTGAGGAAGGGAAAGCAGTTAAAAAAAGTGCCAAAGAAACGGTTGAATGTGTTTTAAAATTCATTGATGAAATGAAAATAAATGATGCGATTAACCATACTTTTAAATTTATAAGAGAGCTAAATAAATATCTTGAAATTACAGCACCATGGAAGGTTATAAAAAAAGATATGAATAGCGCAGGTAAGATTTTATATACCGCAGCTGAATCCTTACGCATTACTGCATTAATTTTATCTCCCATTATGCCTAATAGAACGCAAACTGTTTTTGATATTTTTCATATTGATTCGCGTGAAATAGGATGGGGTGGTTTAATTGCTGGTACAAAAATAGAAGTTCACAAACCTCTTTTCCCTAGAATTGAAATAAATTCATAAATTTTAGGAAAGTTTTCCTAAAATATTTTTTCCGTGATAATATCTCGCATTAATTAATTTATGAATGCTATATAAATTTTTATTAGTTATTTTGCCAGCTGCAATTATATTGATTGTACTTTGATAGTTTTTTACAGCTTCTTTTATTGTTAAAGCACCAATTTTTGCAGAAGAAGATTTTCCTGAAGTAAGAATACTTTTAACTCTATCTATTTTTATTAATGATTCAATATCATCAAAAAAATTACTACTTTGGTCAATTGCTTTATGAAAGGTGATTTTCATAGGGTATGACCAGTCTGCAACCCTTTTTATTTGTTCGAAATCAACATTGTTATTTTGATTTAATGCTCCAAATACAATTTCCTCAACTCCTAAAACCTTTAAATTCATAATTTGATTTTTAACTTGAATAATTTCACTTTCAGAATAAATAAAGTTTCCTTTTCTAGGTCTAACCATTATTTTAACAGGAACTAAAACTTTATTTAAAGTGTTGCTTACTAAATCAATATCAGGCGTTAATCCATCATCCTTTAGGTTTTTACAAAGCTCAATTTGGTCAGCACCTTCCTTTTCAGCTTTCATAGCTTGATCTAAAGACTCTACGCAACACTCAACAAAAAATTTTTTCAAATTTTACCTAAATGAATCAAATATTATTTATAAATTATTTAAAGAACTTAACCTAAGATATTAATTAAAAAATTATAAAATGATTATAGATGCTCACTGCCATTTGTACTATGATGAATTAGCAAGCGATATNGATAATGTAATTCANCGNGCTAATGATGNAGGNGTTTCTCGATTTGTTTGTGTNGGCACAAATGTTGAAGATTCTAAANAATGTTTATCNATTACTGAAAATAATGATGATATNTTTGCNTCNTCAGGTGTNCATCCNCATGATTCNAAGGATGCAGTTGAAGGGTATGCNGATGAAATATATGAATTGATGGAATANGAAAGNATGATAGCTATTGGTGAGATAGGTTTAGATTATTATAGAAACCTATCTGAACCAGAAACCCAAAAAAATGTTTTTAAAGAGTTGATGGAAGTTGCTCAGGANNTAGATAAACCTGTAATNATTCATAATCGCGATGCTGANGCTGATATTNTAGAAATAATTTCNAACTATCCAAATGTNCAGGGNGTTGCNCATTGNTTTTCAAGCACCCTTGAAACAGCCCAAGCNTTTCTTGAGCTTGGATATTACATTTCGTTCTCAGGAAATATTACTTANAAAAATAGTCACCTNCCAGAGGTGGCTAAATCAATNCCCNTNGATCGTTTAGTTGTCGAGACTGATTCACCTTATTTGAGNCCAGAGCCCGANAGAGGTAAAACAAATGAGCCTAGTAGAATAATACATACNATTAGCAAACTTTCTGAGATATNTGATTTATCATTTGAAGAGATCNCNAANCATACCTACGATAATACNACAGAGCTCTTTAGNCTNCCCTAGAAAATTATCCTAGACCAAAAANTATATAGTCTATTTTGAGNAAGCCTTTNCATTCTTTTCGAAAAAAATGGGGTCAGAACTTNCTTAATGATACAAACNTATTAAATAAGATAGTTAAGGTTATAANCCCNCATACAAAAGANTCTATTTTAGAAATNGGTGCTGGNGATGGGGCNTTAACAGAAAAAATNTTTTCTANTGTAAATCAAATGGCAACGGTTGAGATAGATCCNTTATTAGTAAAAAAATTAACGCTCAATCCAAACTTAAANGGGCTTATTGTATTNGATGGAGATATTTTGAANTACGATTTAGATGAAATAAATNTTANTAAGCCAGTAAAAATTATCGGCAATATNCCTTACAATATTACATCTTCAATTATCTTTTGGCTNATTGAACAATTAGATTATTGGGATGAGGCATATATTATGATGCAAAAAGAGGTAGCNGAAAGACTTGTAGCNAAAACCAATACTAAGNCATANGGAAGATTGACAGTTGTAACTAGCNCATATTTAAATAAAGAAATCTGTTTTAANATTNCACCAGAGGTNTTTTANCCTAAACCTAAAGTTTACTCANCNCTNGTAAAATTTTCAAAAAAAACATCCCCNATTGTACATGANNAAGAATTCATAAAATTTAATAAAATAGTAAGAACTGCTTTTTCAATGCGNAGNAAAATGATTAAGAACACATTNTCTNGTTATCATTTTTCTAGTGANATAANAAATAAGATTGATTTTTCAAGAAGACCCGAGACGCTTAGCCCCGAGGAATTTGNAGNATTAGTAAGATCCTTAGAATAAACATGACTATTAGGTAAAAAATATNATCTATTGTANNTTTCTTAGCTTTTTTTGGAATAAAAATAAAAGGTTANAATTATGGCAAAAGCTGCAAGGCCAATTAACGAATCTAATCGNAGNCTNAGTCAGTACTTAGAAGAGATTGGGCAGTTTGAACCTCTNCACCCATCGCGTGANGTTGAATTAGCNCANGCAATTAAAAAAGGTAATAGNNTNGCCATGAAAGAATTGGTTGANGCCAACTTAAGATTCGTTGTATCTGTTGCTAAAGACTANCAAGGTCAAGGTTTACCGCTTACNGATTTAATTAATGAAGGTAATATGGGNCTTATGAAGGCNGCNGGTAGATTTGANGAAACNCGAGGATTTAAATTTATTTCATATGCTGTTTGGTGGATTAGGCAATCTATTTTACANGCCNTAGCTGAGCACTCACGNATNGTTCGTTTGCCATTAAATCGAGTAGGAACAATTTCAAAAATAACAAAAACAGCAGAAAAACTTGAAGCAGAAGTAGAGCGCTCTCCAAACGAAGATGANATCGGAAGAAANCTTGAAATGACAACTGATGAAGTTACTGANGCAATGAGAATTTCTCGTAGGCATCATTCTTTAAATGCTCCTTTTAGAGATGGCGATAAAAATTCTTTGATNGATGTTATTGAAGATGATGGACAAATTGANCCNGATGAACCTCTAATGGCTGAGTCTCTNAAAGATGAAATTCGTCAATCNCTTGATACTTTNAAAGAGCGCGAAAGNCAGGTAATTAAAATGTATTTTGGCATTGATNGAGATTATGCATTAACCTTAAATGANATAGGTGAAGAGTTTAGTNTNACTNGAGAGAGNGTTAGACAGATCAANGAAAAAGCAATTCGTAGATTGAGACATAGATCAAGAAGNAAATCCCTTAGAACNTATTTAGGTTAATTTGAAGGAGGTCAAATAAATTATGGTTGAAGTTACAGTTAGAAATGGTGANCAATTAGAAAGAGCCCTTCGCCGATTTAAGAAAAAATGGGAGCGNGCTGGTGTNCTAAGAGAGATAAAGCGTAAATCTTTCTACATAAAGCCAAGCGATGAGCAGCGTGCCGCAAGAAAAAAAGCAGTCCGACGAAGACTGCGATTAGCGAGATATAATTCTTACTAAATCCATAGAAGGTTCAACTATATGTTGGACCTTTTTTNCATCAANCAATTAATATGATTATTCGNAGTATTTCTGGAGTNAGGGGNATNACTAAATCTTCACTNACTCCTGNANCAATTAAATTNTATGCTCATGCATTCCACGATCTTNTTCCTGACGGTCTCATATATCTTGGTAGAGACNCAAGACAATCTGGTGAAGAATTATTAGAAATTTTNTCAGCCGAACTTATTGAGATNGGAAGAGATGTGGTGTTGTGTAATATAGTTCCCACACCTACCATTCAATTTATGGTGGAGAGATCTGAGGCTGCTGGTGGAATTATTGTTACCGCCAGCCATAATCCAGAGGAGTGGAATGGGATAAAATTCGTTCGAGAAGATGGAACATTTTTTTTACCGAACGAGTGCAATGAATTATTTGAAAAAGTTGATAAAAAAGTGGTTCATCAAAAAGCAAAAAAACAGGGGATGCTTTTCCCTGATCAAAATTCGATTCTTAAACATGTCATTCATGTAATTGAACTTTCATGTATTGATACAAAAAGGATTAAAGATTGCAAATTTAAGGTAGCTGTAGACTCAATTAATGGTGCAGGTTCAAAAGCATTACCCCTTCTTTTAGAATATCTAGGGTGCGAGTTAATCCCTATTCATTGTGATGGAACCGGTAAATTTGATCGCGGAGCCGAACCTTTACCTGAAAACCTTGGTGATTTGAGTAAAGCTGTTTTAGAAAATAATGCAGATATAGGATTTGCAATTGACCCCGATGCAGATAGATTAGCAATTGTTAATGATCGTGGAATTCCAATTGGTGAAGAGTATACGTTAGTTATTGCTGCAGAAAGTTATTTAAATCAACTTGAAAATCCAGAAAATATTGTTACCAACCTATCAACAACACTTGCCCTTGATAAGATAGCTGAAAAATACAATTCAAAGGTTATCAGAACTGCTGTTGGGGAAATTAATGTTGTAAAAAAAATGATCGAGATTAATTCAAATTTTGGTGGTGAAGGTAATGGGGGTGTTATTCTAAAAGAGGCGCATCTTGGTCGAGATTCCTTGGTNGCTNCTGCAATGGTNTTAAATCGATTGTCCCAAGAAGANAATTTNACTATTTCNCAGCTNCATGAGTCATTACCNNATTATTCAATTATTAAGGATAAAATTGATCTAGTTAAAGTAGATGAATCGGTTTTATTAAAAAAAGCTAAAGAGGCTTATTCAGNNTCAACTATTAATTCTATTGATGGAATAAAATTCATTTGGGATGATCGATGGGTTCATTTAAGAAAGTCTAATACAGAGCCAATTATGCGTATTTATGCTGAAGCGCCCTCNAAAAAAGAAGCAACTCATCTAATTAATCAAATAAAAAATTAAGATTTCAGTCCAAGGCTTTTATAAGAATGGATGTAAAAAAAGGACAAGAAATTGAATTAACAATTCAAGCATTAGCCTATGGAGGCAAGGGTATATCAAGATATGATAATTTCGTTATTTTTGTTGATAANTCAATTCCNGGGCAAAAAGTTTTAGCATATATCTACAAAAAGAAAAAAGATTACGCAGAAGCTAGAGTAAAAGAAATTCTTGCTGAATCGCCATATTTTACTAATCCCAAGTGTATCCATTTTTCAACCTGCGGAGGATGTAAGACACAGCAGCTATCNTATNCTGANCAGCTTAACCAAAAAAAGAGCCAAGTGCAGCATATTTTTGAGAGGCAGGCATCCATAAGCGATTTTGTAATCGATAGCATTGTTCCTGCCAATCCAGTTTATAATTATAGAAATAAAATGGAATTTACATTTTCAAGCAACAGATGGATTCTTGAGAATGAGCCAGCAAACGTTAAATCAGACTTTGCCTTAGGTATGCATATTCCAAGAAGATGGGATAAGATTTTAGATATAGAATCATGTCACTTGATGCCTGAAATTGGAACCGAGATAATTAATTATGTTAGGGATTTGGCAAAGAAGCTTAAGCTTAANCCCTATGATCAAAAATCGCATATAGGATTTTTGAGATATTTGGTTCTTAGGTTTGGACAAAATACTAATGAGCTTATGGTTAACTTAGTTACTGCATATGAAGACCTTGACTTACTTATTCCTCTTGTGATGAAGCTAGCAAAAAAATTTCCCCAAACAACCTCAATAGTAAACAACATAAATACTAGAAAGGCAGATGTAGCATTTGGTGAACATGAAATTTTATTACATGGAGAGCCCATGCTTAAAGAAAGACTTAAAGATCTCACCTTTCAAATTTCATCAAATTCTTTTTTTCAAACAAATTCTTTTATGGCAGAAAAACTTTATGATGTCATTTTAGATAGCGCAAACCTAAAAGGAGATGAAATTGCTCTTGACTTATACTGCGGTACTGGGTCTATTTCTCTTTTTTTAGCTCAGAAAGCAAAGTTTGTTTATGGTTTTGATATTATTGTATCTTCAATTGAAAATGCCGAACAAAATGCCATTATCAACAAAATTGATAATGTAGAATTCAAGGTAGCAAATCTTGATTCATACTTTGTTAATATGAATTCAAATAAACTGCCTAAGCCAAATATTATTATTGTCGATCCGCCACGATCGGGAATGCATGAAAAAATGACCAAATTCCTTCCAAAATTAAATCCCGATAAGATCATTTATGTATCCTGCAATCCCTCCACTCAAGCACGGGATTCAAAAATATTGCAATCAAATGGTTATCATTTAAATAAACTAACATTAGTAGATATGTTTCCCCATACTCCCCATATTGAGACAGTTGGTGTTTTTCGAAAATCTTAATAATTAAACAGTTTTAGTAAATATGTTTATTATTAGATTAATTAAGTCAGTCACATAAAGAATAACTAAATTTGAAGTATGCAAATATGGCTTAAAACGCTCATTCGTAATAGCTTCTTCCANGTAGGGATAGGGTTATTTATCACCATGATTTNTGGTGGTATNATANTNCAATGGNTAGAAACTGGAGATATTTCACAAGGNAATAANCCATTTTGGTGGGCAATTGTNACCATGACNACTGTTGGCTACGGNGATTTTTCTCCTGAAACTCCCGAAGGGAGAATGTTTGCAGTATTTATNATGTTTGCAGGAATTACTCTTGTATCATTATTGACNGCATCAATTTCATCAATTTTTGTTGCACAAAAAATCCGGGAGGGTAAAGGTTTGGAAAAATTAAATTTATCAGATCATTTTATTTTATGCGGTTGGAATTCAAACGCAAATAAAATAATTAATTCAATTCAACTTTTAAATCATAATCAGAGAAATATAGATTTAGTTCTGATCAATGATCTCTCTGAGGAGGAAATAACTCAACTAAAAACTAGATTTNCAAAAATAAAAATACATTTTGTTTCTGGAGATTTTGCGCAGGAAGAAACCCTCCATAGAGCAAGTATAGCCACTTCAGATACTGTAATAATAATTCCTAATAATCTAAATAATGAACAAAACTCTCATGATGAAAAAACAATTTTTGCTACCTTGACCATTAAAAGTATTGATGCATCTATAAGAGTCGTTGCATATCTATTGGATAGAGAAAATTTAACTCATATTAAAAGAGCAGAAGCCGATGAAGTTGTGGTTAGTGATGATTTTAGCTTAAATATTCTAGCTTCGCATGTTATCGATCCAGGAGTACCCCAGCTCTCAAATCAACTAATCAACACCAGTTCTGATTCTAGATTTATAAGGAAGTTAATTCCTCAAAATTTTATTGGGAAGAAATATGGTGAACTATTCAATCATTATAGAGATAAGAATGGTGCCTTACTTGTAGGATTGTATTACGAAGATGAAAATTTAGGTATTGGTAGCATTTTATCCTCAGACACCTCATCCCTTGATAATTTTATTGAGCAAAAATTAAAAGAGGGCGGTATTTCGCTTCAAGAGCAAAGCAAGGTTCATGTAAATGTAAATCCAAGCGCTGATCACATTGTAAAAGAGGGCGAAAAAGCTCTTTTAATTCCTTGAGGTAATTATGAAAAATGAACAACTAAAAAATTATAAAATTTTTGAAGACCTAGATGATGACCAGCTAAACAAATTTCATCCAATTATTGAAAAAGAAAAAATAGAAGCAGGAAAAAGGTTTATCATTGAAGGAGATGAAGGGAATTCAATCTATTTATTAATAAAAGGCAACGTTGAAATTAATCAAGCGCTTACTCTTTCTGTNANTAAAGGTGATTCGGATAATCGNGAAAAGTCAATTATGAAACTTTCTGANCANGACTTNCCNTTATTTGGCGAAATGGCTATTTTTTCAGAAGGAGATGTTAGAACAGCAAATGTTAGGGCCGAAAGCAATTGCACACTAGCAAANATTGGTAANAGAGATTTGCTTAAAATTTGTGATGAAAATCCNGNNTTAGGATTTATTGTTATGCGAAACTTNGGGCGAATTATTACAAAAAATTTGATAAAAGCAAATCAGAATGTTTTAAANCTTACCACAGCCTTNAGTCTTATTTTAGACCGCTAGNCCTTCAAGATAGTTAAGTTTAATTTGGAACATTTTTTCTAATGNCAACANTNCAATTCGATACAAAATATAATTGGGACAAACTTGAGGATAAATGGTATTCGTATTGGCTTGATAAAAGATATTTTCATGCTGATGAAAATTCTTCCAAAGAACCATTTACAATAATCATTCCACCTCCAAANGTGACNGGNAAGCTCACTATGGGGCATGTCTTAAATAANACCATTCAAGATNTCTTAATTCGAAAAGCACGTATGGAAGGTAAAAATGCATGCTGGATACCAGGGACAGATCANGCTTCAATTGCTACTGAATCAAAAGTTGTTGCGATGCTNGCTGAAAAAGGAATAGAAAAATCTGATCTTTCTCGTGAAGANTTCTTAAATCATGCATGGCAATGGAAAGAAAAATATGGGGGTATAATTATTAAGCAGCTCAAANCNCTTGGATGTTCCTGCGATTGGGATAGAGANCGCTTTACTATGGACGAAGNNTATACAAATGCGATTATGCATGCCTTTGTTGAACTNTANAATAAAGATTTAATTTATAAGGGNAAAAGACTTGTTAACTGGTGNCCTGTTTCAAAATCAGCAATCAGCGATGAAGAAGTTATACATCAAGAAAAAAANGGAAAGCTATGGTATTTACGTTATCCAATTTCTNATGAAGATGAATTTTTNACTGTTGCAACNACTCGCCCAGAAACTATGCTTGGAGATACAGCTGTTGCAGTGAANCCTANTGATAAGCGATANNCTCANCTNGCTGGAAAAAGCGTNAATCTTCCTCTTGCAGATCGTGAAATACCCATTATTTTTGATGAGCTTGTAAACCNCGATTTTGGCACNGGNTGTGTTAAGGTTACNCCAGCTCANGANCCAAANGATTTTGAAATGGGAGAGCGCCATAAACTCCCTTTTATNAANATNATGAATCCTGANGCAACCCTTAATCANGAGGTGCCTATAAATTTCCAAAAATTGTCTAGAGAGGAAGCNAGGAAAGCCGTNATTAANGAAATGGANGCNAAGGGANTNCTTGANAAGGTGGAAGACTACACAAATAATGTTGGTTTTTCTGAAAGAGGTGGGGTNCCAATCGAATATTATTTATCNGATCAATGGTTTATGAAAATGGAAAGNTTAGCNNANCCAGCATCTNAGGCGATAAAATCAGGNAGTATAAAATTTCATCCTCAACATTGGGTAAAAACCTATCATCATTGGATGGAAAATATTAAAGATTGGTGTATTAGTCGTCAATTAGTATGGGGTCATCAAATTCCTGTNTGGTATCATAAAGATAATCGNGAGNAAATGCATGTATCAATNAATGGCCCTAAAGATAAAGAAAATTGGTATAGAGATGANGATGTATTGGATACATGGGCATCTTCCTGGTTATGGTCTTTTGCTGTTCATAATTGGCCAAATAAAGACCAAAATNTAAAGTCATTTTATCCAACAANCACNCTTGTAACCGGNCCTGATATTATCTTTTTTTGGGTTGCAAGAATGATAATGGCTGGAATTGAGTTTTTAGATGAAATTCCATTTAAAGACGTATACTTTACATCTATTCTTAGAGATAAGGATGGAAAAAAATTTAGTAANTCTTTNGGTAANTCCCCTGANCCATTTANGCTATTTGAAGAGTACGGAACTGATGCAGTTCGNTTTGCTACAATGCTTATGTCNCCNCAAGGNCTAGATGTTTTATTTTCNAATGACCGCCTTGAAATTGGAAGAAATTTTATGAACAAGCTTTGGAATGCTTCAAGNTTTGTTCATATGAATCTAGATGATTTAAAAAATGACAATGATAAACTTGATATAAGTCAATTAGAAGAGCCTGAAAGGTGGATACTAAATCGACTTGATGAAACGGCAGTAGAAGTAAATAAACTTTTGAATAAATTTAAGTTTAATGAAGCTGCTAAGCTTATTTATGAATTTACTTGGAATGATTATTGCGATTGGTATATTGAGATAGCAAAAACACGTTTCTATGGAAATGATAATAAAAAGAAGGAGTTAGCACAAAAAGTAGCAGTAAAAACTCTTAAGGGAATTCTAACGCTATTACATCCTTATGCTCCATTCATTACTGAAGAAATATGGTCGTTTTTTAGAAATAAAGATGATGTAGATTTAATTGTTTCTCCTTGGATTGATCCTCATGAATTTATTTCTGATGATGATGCTTTAAAGTCATTTGAAGTTATTAAGAGTACAATTTCAGGAGTTAGAATGATTAGAAGTAAAATGAATGTTCCTTCAAATAAACGCTCTAATGTTATAATTCGCAAAGGGGAAAAATTTGAATCGGTCATTCAAAACAATAGCGATATAATCAAATCTTTAGGTAATATTGAAAATATTACTTTTTCGAATGATTCTAAAAAACCAAAAAAATCTGCGACTGTTGTAACAAATCAGATGGAAATTTTTGTTCCTCTTGAAGGTCTAATTGATTTTGAAATAGAAATATCACGGCTTTCAAAACGTTTAAATGAATTAGATAAGCATGTAAAATCGATTAAGCATAAATTAACAAACAAAAAATTTATTGATCGAGCTCCAAAAGAAGTTGTTTCTCATGAAAAACAAAAATTGGATGATATGATTGTTGAGTATAATTTGGT
>PASZ01000014.1 GCA_002712245.1 Fidelibacterota bacterium
AGGAATTATTTCTTTCTCAAGAGGTGCTTCTGTAACCATTTCATTTGTTATGCCGGTAATATCAGCTATCAGATCAGAAATTGGAATTTGTGGATTAATTAGGGTTACAAATTTTTCTGCCGGCTTACCATCTTTAAACATAATAGCTGCAACTTCTATAGCGCGATCTGTTTCTACTTGAAGTCCAGTTGTCTCAAAATCAAAAGCAATGAACCGATCAAGCTTTAATGAGGATAATAATTCTGATCGATCCATAAATATTAATTAAACTATACTAATTGCTCATCAGAATGATCCACTTTAAAAGTGGGGTGAGGTTTTCCAGTTGTAAAATAATAATAATGCCTTGAAAGGATAAAAAGAGGGCAAAGTAGACCCAATAGCCAAGGATAGCGCATCGATAAAAACATTGTTGGTATAAATACGACATAAATACGGCATCTTTGCAAATGCCTTATTGCAATCGGGAAAAAAAGAGCGACTAAAGGAAATGGTAAGAATACAGCTGCAGCAGTACTAATCATCGGATCATCATTTATATATCCAAGTATAGATGCCGCTAAAGAGGCTAAAATTATTAAACATAGATTGGGAGCAATCTCTTTTTTTAGCAATTTATTTGAATTGTCATTATTGATTGATATACCCCACGTTATATGCCCCACTAAAAAAAATAAGATATACGGCAAACCGAAGTAAAGCGCTTCTAAAGAAAGATACAGAGGGTTTGCGCCTACGATAAAAAGGCAAAAACCATATAAAAAAATCTTACCAACTGCACTTACTGAGTTTACCTGCTTGAGGTCTTCATATTTTGAGTTTAATAAATAATCGAGGTAGGGAAAAATAATTAACGCTATAATCAAATAAATTGATAAGCTATTCCAGCTCCAATACATCCATCTATCACTCAAATGGGAAACTACATTATCACCAGCAATTAAAATTGCCCATACTCCAAACCAGCGCAGGGGGCTAAAACTAAATAACTTATCAAAGTTGCTGAACAATCTTGATAGAGATTGATATCCTTGCGTTCCTTGAGGGATATACTTTTCAACTAACAATTAATATTTCCTTGAATAAATATTAGAAAAATGGGAATACTTCATTTATTATGATGAATGCCACCACTAAGGATGCAAATACTAAACCACCCTTAATAAAACTAGGCGACAAGCTTGTTCCATCTGCCCCGGTGTTAATCTCTTTAATATATTCTGGCATTTTCCACTTTACTAAGACAAATACTGCGGTCATCATCCCGCCAATGGGCAACATATATTTTGATGATAAATTATCCATAACGTCAAAAAAGGTTTCGCCTAAGAAAAATGAATCTCCAAATATACTTGCTAAATTGATTCCCCCACCTAGCGATAGAGAGCAAAATATCCCTATAACTGTTACTATAGACCCAAATAATAATGTAGCTTTTTTGCGCGACCAATTTTTTTGATCGATCAAATATGCAGTTTGAACTTCAAGGATTGAAATTGCAGAGGTTAATGCTGCCATAAACAGAAGAAAGAAAAACATTGTTGCCCAAATTGTACCCCCTGCTAACTGGGGGAAAACAGAAGGCAATACAACAAAAATGAGTCCCGGTCCTTCTGCTGGATTAGCGCCTAGGGCAAATACCGTGGTAAATATTGCTATACCAGCTAGAAGAGCAATTAAGGTATCAATTACAATGATCCATAAAGCGGAGGTTAGTAAATTTTGTTTTCTATCTAAATAGCTGCCATAAGTAATCATCGTACCCATCCCTAANCTTACCGTAAAAAAGGAATGACCCAGAGCTAGAACAATTGAGGAAGGTGTTAAATCTTCAAATCTTGGGTTAAATAAAAATGAGAGTCCTTTCATTCCTCCATCAAGCGTTATTCCTCTTACAGCTAGAACAGCTANTAATACTATTATAAGTGGCATCATAATTGAAGACCATTTCTCAATNCCCCCTTTAACNCCATTGATAATTACCCACATACACAATGACATAAAAAATATCTGATAAAACAAAGGTGACCATGTGCTTTCAATAAAGGTTCCAAAAATAGCGCTAGAGGCATCGGGATTNCCGGCTAACTGAGAAAATCCACCACTAANAGAATCAACAACATATTTTAAAATCCATCCACCAACTACTCCGTAGAAAGACANTATTACAAAAGCGGATGCAACACCTAAAAAACCAGCATACTTCCAAGCTGTGCCTGGTGCAAGTTTTTCAAAAGCACCTACAGGGCTAAGCTGAGTTTTGCGCCCTATGGCAAATTCTGCAATAACGATAGATANACCCACAAGGAAAATGCAAATTAAATAGACTATTGTAAACGCTGATCCTCCATTTTGGCCAGCCATGTGAGGGTATTTCCAGATATTTCCTATTCCAACGGCAGACCCTGCTGCAGCAAGGATAAATCCTAACTTTGATCCCCATTTTTCACGNTGTGCTGTCATAATTTCTCCAATTTTTCTTGATCAGATTTTTCTAAATTCTCATTCATTACTTTGTTAAATGGATGCAAATGCGCCTCAACNACAGCATCTAGAAGACCGTAAATATAGACAATGATGACCCACCATCCATATCGGTTTCTTTTGTATAGATAGTCTTTTTTAATAGAAGAGTCTAAGTTGTCAGAGCTACNATACTTGNTTGAAAAATCCANATAAAGATANGNNGATGCGATTCCCGCGNATGACANAATAGANCCTTTAATNGGTTGNNCATTNTAAAATTGNCCNCCACCNGGNAACATAAANGNNCTTANNGCTGCAATTTTAGGAGATTTTTGACTTAAGCTGTCANCNTCTTGATCTTGACCAANAATAAGCGAAAAAATAACAATAGAAAANAAAGATGATTTTCTAAGCATTTAAATTATTGAANAGCAATACATTCAATTTCNACATCTGCTCCTCCNGGNAGNTCTTTNACTGAAACCAATGAGCGNGCAGGTGCCGATNNNTCATCCAGCCATTCATTAAAAACTTCATTAACTTCTGCATAATTNGACATATCNGTTATGAATACTGTAAATTTTACAACNTTNGATAGATNNGATTCTGCTCGCTCTAAAATGGCTGATAGATTTTTAAAGACTTGATGAACTTTGGATTTAAAGTCTCCCTCTATCATTGCGCCAGTNTCNGGGTCAATAGGAACTTGGCCAGCNGTAAAGACAAAGCCATTTATAATTGTTCCTTGGTTATATGAACCCATTGGATTTGGTGCATGGGCATCAGAAATAATTTTTTTCATACTATACTCCTAAGAATTAAACGACATACAGGCAAGACCGATATTTGAATCATACTCTCTTTTGCCATCAGAATCGATTTTACGTAAAATAAATTCACCAACAGCAGCTACCTTTGCTTCAAATAAATGCCCGCCCTTGCAATTAAGCTGGTGATCAGAAATTGTGATATGTGCATGAACAAATGGCTCAGCATCCTTTAATAAAACATTTCCTTGAAAAGAGGTTAATTCCCATATTCCTGAAAAGGTTTGTTTGAGGTACTCTTGATTTTCTAAATCGTAAGCTCCTACTTCAATTTCTTTTATAGCTCCAATACCAGAAAGCTGGGCATTATGAATACTTTTTTCTTTACAAAACAATGTTAAAGTTTCCATAATAGCTTCTTCTTGTTCAATGTAAACGATATAGGTATCTCCATCTTGTTTATACTGCATTTTTTTCCTCAATATTTTTTAAAATAATATCTTTCGCTTTTTCCATGGCGGTTTCAAGAGATTTTTGATCTTTACCGCCTGCAGTTGCGAGACTTGGACGACCACCTCCGCCACCGCCCATGATAGATCCAATCTTTTTTGCAAGGTCCCCAGCCTGAATTCCTGCTTCAATTAAAGTATCTGTGACNACAACGACCAGGATTGGCTTGTCAGCTACAGCGCCAAGAACTCCAATTCCATTTTTTAATTTTAAAAGAAGACTATTGCCAAAATCTTTTAGACTATCCATATCCTTAGCATCTGTCATTTTGATAACTATGGTTTTATCTTCAACAATTAACGCTTCTTTCAATAGGATTTCAGTATCAAATGATGAGTTAGATTTTTTTTGTTTCTTTAATTCTTTTTCTAAAGTTTTGTTATCTTTAATTAATTGGTCTATGCGATCTGGAATTGAATTAAGATTGCATTTTAATTTCGATCTAACCTCATTTAAAGCTGCTATCTGATCTTGAACAAATTCAACCGCTTTGGGCCCTGTAACAGCAACGATTCGACGCACTCCAGATGCTAAAGATGTCTCTTCTGTAATTTTAAATAATCCAATGTCACCAGTTCGATCGACATGCGTTCCGCCACATAATTCTTTTGAAAAATCAGCCACGGTAATAACGCGAACTTGATCTCCGTATTTCTCGCCAAACATGGCAACAGCTCCTTCTTTTTTTGCTTCATCANAAGCTTTAATTGATACGTCTAACTTATTATTTATTAATATTTCANTATTAACAATATTTTCTATTTCACGAATTTCTTTTTTTGATATTTTTTCNAAGTGAGTAAGATCAAATCTTAGATAATCTGGATGAACTAGAGAGCCTGCCTGCTGCACATGGTCACCTAAAACCATCTTTAAGGCTTTATGCATAAGATGCGTTGCTGTATGATTTTTTCTTGTTCGTTGACGTTTTTCAGCATCCACCCGACATTCAACAGTTGAAATATCCTTACCAATAGTTCCAGTNCANTGATGTACATAGCATTCNCCATCTAATTGTACATCTTGTACGATTAGATCTACTCCGCTACCTTTAATTGTTCCCGTGTCACCTATTTGACCNCCAGATTCTGCATAAAANGGCGTTTGGTCNAAAACAACAAGGTATGAGTCNTCNATAGAGGCATATTTAACTATTTCAGCTGATAATGANATTGCTTCNTATCCNTTAAATTGAGAATCTTNAATATTTTTCAATTCATTCCAAGATACCTCAGAAACATTAGTATTGAATTTTTCTGCTGATTTCGCTCTTTTTTTCTGNTGATNCATCTCTTTTTTAAAACCATCCCCATCAATGGAAAGACCTTTTTCACGTGCCATAAGCTGAGTTAGATCCAATGGGAATCCAAAAGTATCATATAGCTTGAATGCGTCACTACCNGAAATTGTTTTGCCAGACATATTGCTGATAACTTTATTGAAATGCGATAAACCGCGATCTAGCGTATCATTAAATGAAGNCTCCTCAGCTTTGATAATTTTTTCAATATGGCTTTTTTTATCTACAATCTCAGGAAAAGTATCTCCCATGATTTTCTCAANAGTCCCAACTAAATCAAATATAAAAGGTTGATTCATATCTAGCGATCTTCCAAATCGAGCTGCTCTGCGAAGAATTCGCCTTAAAACATAACCTCTCCCTTCGTTGCTTGGCAAAGCACCATCTGCAATGGCAAAGGAGAGCATGCGAATGTGATCTGAAATAACCTGAAAAGGCACCGGGTCATCATTGAAGGATTTACCTGTAATACTTTCAATTTTGCCAATAATTGGTAAAAACAGATCGGTGGAATAGTTACTTAACTTGCCCTGCATAACCGCTACAATTCTCTCAAAACCTGCACCAGTGTCAACATGCATAGCGCTTAAATCTTCAAGCTTTCCACTAGAAAGACGATTGTGCTGGATAAAAACTAAATTCCAAAGTTCCCAGTATTGATCTGAGCTATTAACTTTATCTGGTGATTGAGATTTAATATCGTCACCAATAAAATAATGAATCTCAGAGCAGGGACCGCATGGACCGGTTTCACCCATTTCCCAAAAATTATCTTTTTTATCAAATTTTAATACACGGTCAGGAGAAATATCGGTGACTTTTGGCCAAAGATCGAATGCTTCATTATCTTCGTGATATACGGTAACCCAAAGCCGATTTTTATCTAATCCCCAAACTTCGGTAAATAATTCCCAAGCCCAATTAATTGCTTCAGCTTTATAGTAGTCACCGAAAGACCAATTTCCAAGCATTTCAAAAAAGGTATGGTGAAATGTATCTATCCCAACTTCTTCAAGATCATTATGCTTTCCACTCACTCTAATACATTTTTGACTATTTACCGCTCTAGGAAATTCAGGTATTTTCTGATCAAGAAAGATTGATTTAAACTGATTCATTCCAGCGTTTGTAAACAATAANGTGGGGTCATCAATAGGCACCACGGGTGAGCTACGGATAAACTTATGATCTTTATCCTTGAAAAAATCAATAAATGCCTTACGTATTTCTTTGCTATTCATATTTATCAAAATACAAAAGATGTTTCAATAGATGTAATATCAATCATTTCAGCATTGCCATCAATTCGCCCATTCGCATTATAATCACGAAAAGAACGTCTGAAAATATAATTTAAAACCAATCCTTGTCCCATAGAAATTCCAAGATTATAACCAATAATNGTACTTTCAGTATATTCAAATTTAAATGGATTAGGAACATTTCTTTGCTGATAAAATGCAGAGCCGCTCTGAAGTCGACTAATTGATTTTTTTAACTTTAATGATCCTAAAAATGTCTGATTTTTATCCTCTAAATACCTAACCTCTTTATCTGACCATTGATTTCCAATCATATTNTTATAAGATAAATTTACCTGAAAAATATTGCCAAGNTCTAAAGAGGCTCCTGAGAAATAACCATTTTGTTTTCCAAATCTTCCCAATCTAGATTCTTTTGTGCGTAAAATAATCTGGCTTGAGCTATTTTTTGTAAAGCTTATACGTTCAATTTCGTACAAGCGATTCCAGTAATTAAATTCAAATTTACCTTCAGGCATCATTCTGTATTCAAAAATAAAACTCAATGGTCCGAACCTTGAAGAAAGGCCAAATGGAATTACTCCAACCCCTAGCTCTTGTATCTCACCGGTTCCTGGGTGCACTGTCTCTCCAATCATCTGCGCAGCTTGAGAATAGACAGTAACCGAAAAATTTTCTTTATTTATAACCGGAAAACCCATATCGATAGCAATAGCCATAATGCCATCTGAATCCTTATTCAGGTTCAATGGCTCATCCTTCTTCAAAATATTATCATCAAGAACTATTGGATCACCAGAATAACCTGGAATACGACTATCCAAAGTGTCTGTTATTCCATCTCCATCAATATCCCATTCATTCGGATCATAATCAGATAATCCATCTCCATCACTATCAAGCCACCATGATTTATCATTTGGAAAATCATCAACAATATTTGGTCTTCCATCATTATCATTATCTCGCAATCCAAGATACTGGTTACGATCCGAAACAAAAGAAATACCTATTGGAAGACCCATGAATTTTCTAGAACTAGCTCTTCCTCCAAATAGNCCCAAATTTTCTTTTAGGTCATTAGCAAAAGCTTCNTATTTAATTGANGGAGAATTTTTCTCAAAATTTACTCCNATTTTACGATCTTGAGGGTATAGGATTGAATTTGAATANCCATTCACCAGGATNCCATATCCAAGATCTACTNTATCCAANGCACCTATTNTAGCAAAAAGAGGNTCACCNGGAAATCCATACCTAATGTAATAGATTTTATCGATTAAGCTATTTTTGATTGCGGAGGGAGAAGAAAAATTCCATTCATCNGAATGAATATTCCCTTCAGCGTCAAAATAAATAACTAANTCCAATGCAACAGCCCANTTTCCAAGGGGAATAACNGGNCGCATTGCAANCTGATTCCAAACTTTACCATCAATGGTTACNGANCCAATTGCGCCCTGATTTTTGATTTGNGCACTTAACATAACCAGGCATAAGCANGGTTGAATAAAGATGAGAAATATGATCCGAGATTTTCTCATNTTNGTTTAGAAATTACNTTGGATTATAAATGGTGTTCAATGGCTAAATCGCCATTTCAACAATCTCTATTTTCTAACTAAATTTCANCACGATATGANAAAAAATTTAAAACCATCATCTCAGGAAATATTAAAATTTAATAATGAAGATTTTAAAAANTACATCTTCNTACTTCAAGATAATCTNCAGGAAAAATTAAAATCTGGACTNACTATTGATGAAATANTNGATANTGAAGATCCATTTGAGNNTCTTGAGCCTTTTTTACCGGAAGAAGTTTATCCAATAATGGTTCTAGCNATGATAAACAATATAAGAAGCGATACNGTGNTNGANGCGCTGANAGAAGGTTTTAATAATAAAATAAANGANTATAAGAANAANAATGCTAAATAGGTTTCCNGTTGCNATTTTATTATTAGGTACATTATTAAATGGGCAAGATTCAAATATTAAAAAAATTGAAATCCTTTCAAANCAAAATGGTATTTCAATAAATATTCATTCTGATTTAAAAATAGAAACTTCACANATAACGGGCTGGCANAATAAATCTACATCATGGTCATATATTACANTCTATAATACAAAAGGTNATATTTTTTCTTTAAATAATACNCCCATAGTAAACACAATTACCGAATTAGAAATAATTCAATTGGGCGAATCATTNCAACTTGGATTGAGGTCNATAAAACCAGTGGAAAATTTTGAATTTTATCATGAAAAAAATGATTCTACAATNATTGCATCACTTAGATACCCTATTTCTGAAGCCTTAGCNTATATTCAAAAAAGTAATCTTGAAAAAAGAGAGAATCAGGAGAGGTTTAAGTTTAGTGTCGCTAAGAATAAAACGGCGCTTTTCTTTATTGCTACAGTAATTATTGTAGGGTTATTGATCAACTAACCATGAAAGANCTTCTACCCTATTATGCAATTTTCTANGTCATAGGCATCCTATTGATGAGTCTATTTATTAGATTTTATTTATACCAAAAACGGAATAAATCACAATCATCCCATAAAAAATGAAAGCATTAATTACTTTTCTGCTAATATGTTTTGTAGCAAAAGCTCAAGACCTTACCCAATCTGCNAATATGGTGATTAATGCTTTTAGCAATGATAATATTAAAAATAATCACATNACNCCCNATCTTNTAGAGATAGCACGAAATGGCCACCAGCTTGATTCACATAGTAAGGCAAAGCTCGAAGAGTTGGGTTTTAATTTCAATCNATCATTAGTTTCTCGCGGAGGAGCAAAAAGATCAGAGAGNGTAGGTTTAGATAAATTTTATGATTCAGGAAATTTTCGAATTCACTACACCACNATTGGAAGAAATGCTGTCAGTGGTGCTGATAATAATGCAAATAATATCCCTGACTATATTGAAAATGTTTCNAANATATTAAATTTTGTTGCCCAAAAAATTCGTGATGAAATGGGATTTTTTCTTCCCCCTGGGGATGGACACTACTCAAATGAATATGATAATGGAGGGTCAAATCATTTTGATATCTATGTTCGACAANTATCTTCAAATTATTATGGCTATACTCAATTTGAACAATATGCTCAAGGCAATGGAGATAATGAAAATACTTCTGAAATAATTGAAAAGAATGCAATCACTAGTTATTTAACTATTAGAAATACCTATGTTAATTTTAATCAAAACTCAGAAATTGAAAATATTCAAGTTACAATAGCGCATGAATATTTTCATTCGGTTCAAATTGGCTATGATGGATGGGAAAAGGTCTGGCTTCTCGAAGCTACTGCAGCCTGGATGGAAGATAAATTGTTTGATGATGTTAACGATATCTATCAATANATGAAAGATTGGTTTAGATATCCATATCGCTCATTAGATGATAATGGCAATCATCACTATGGCTCATTTATCTTTTTTGAATATATTGAACAACATATGGGAGGAAAAGATTTAATCAGGAAGATCTTTGAATTTTCCGTACAAAATGATAGTTATAAAAAAGACGGATCNCACCTAGCCATCAATAAAGCTTTAAACCAAAACGGGTATACGTTCAAGCANGCGCTAAATGCTATGTCNGTAGCCAACNTGATTATGTCTTCAGAATCATCAGCTGGTATCTATANATATCAAGANGCTANCGAGTATCCAGTTNATGGCCCTANTATATACAAAACNATCAATTTTCAATCAGGGGTTCAAAGTTTTGTTGAGTCTACTCGTNTAAATAGATTTGGTTCACAATACGTTAAAATTATTTCANANGATCCTATTTTAGTTGATTTAAAAAATATTAANGGATCCAATGAGGACTTACAGCTTAACGCNATCTTGAAAAAGAATGATCATTCATATCTAGTGATATCGAATCAATCTATAAACATAGATCCAACTGATTTGAAATCAATTCATTTGTCAATAGTAAGTAAGGATACTTTGAATCCAGACTGGAGCTACAGGCTTACATTCAAAGATGGAAAAAGAGGGACTGACGCAAACCTACCTATTTCATTTAATCTATCAAATCCCTANCCCAATCCATTTAACANTGNNATTTCATTATCAATNACAGTGCTTGAAGAGANTTCACTAAAAATTGATATTNTTAATGTAGTTGGAAGNAGAATAAAAACTNTACATCAAGGNANNNTATCTCCTGCTAATTATANNTATAGATGGAANGCNAAAGATGAATCGGGGGATTCTNGTTGGTTCAGGNGTATATTTTATTAAAGCAGATGATGGATCAAATCAGGAATGGATACCNATAACTCTTGTAAAATAGTCTATGAAAAATATCCTTTGTAGATCANATATGGAATTAAAATATATAAAATAGAATCACGAATTAGGTANTANNTAANAATAGCNAGNANGACATACCAGCCTTTTTTCTTTAATAATAGNTTAAATCCCCCTTCACGNNTGATTTCCAACCATTCATTGATGAATTTTGGANTAANNCNNGCCATCAGTCCTTAGGTTTTATNTTGCCAAATTTTAAATTCTCATATTTTTCCCACATAGTCTCACCAGAAGCCTGTTGAAAGCGAAAAGCAAAAGATAATGCATCATCAAAACTGTTACCTGCAAATTCTTCATTACCATAGTACTCATCAATCCAGCCGATAAATTCTTTCATGCCAGACTGGTTCACTTGGTCAAATATACCATAAACCATCTCTGCTCTATTATCATAATACCAAGTTGTAATTTTTCCATAGCCCATATCATCAATCATTTTCTGATGGGTATCATATACTTGAGTAAGATAGGAAAACAGGAAAATTTCTTTTGATTCTTCATCGAGCGTTTTCCAATATACCGCAATTGCATTAGGTTGGATTTCTTCCTTTTTTTCTTGCGCAAAACACAAGTTCAACGAGAGTGCAATTAATAAAAAATATTTCATATTAATCCTCTTTTTTCTCTTCTTCAAACTCTGATATCATAGCTTTCAATTCATCAAGAGCTTGATCCTCTTTTACTTTGCCTCTTTTTTTCCCTTTATAGTAAAGATGCCCAGCGCCTTTTCCAAAGGCAATCCCAAGATCTGTATGCGTAGCTTCACCAGGTCCATTGACTGCACAACCCATCAGCGCTAAAGTCATGGGTGTCTTTACATCTTTTAATTCTTCCTCCACCTCACCAGCAATTTTAAATAGGTCTACCTCAAGTCTACCGCAGGTAGGGCATGAGACAATTGTAACGCCTTTACTTGCCAATCCTAGGCTTTTTAGGATCTCAAAACCAACGTGGACCTCTTCAACGGGATCATCAGTCAGGCTTACGCGAATCGTATCGCCTATACCGCTTGCCAATAAATTTCCAAGACCAACAGCGGATTTAACAGTCCCCGATTTAGCTGGACCAGCTTCTGTAACACCAAGATGAAGTGGGTAATCATACTTTTGTGAAAATAGAGAATAAGCCCCAATCATCAAGTTTACATCTGATGCTTTAAGAGATACTATAATATCTTCAAAGCCGTGTTCTATGCATATATCGATATGCCTTTGTGCGCTTTCAACCATTGCCTCTGCGGTTGGAAAGCTATATTTTTCTATTAAATCTTTTTCAAGACTTCCAGCATTTACNCCAATTCGTATAGGCANATTGGCCCCTTTAACTTTATNCAAAACCTCTTTAACGCGTGCCTTGCCTCCAATATTTCCAGGATTAATCCTAATTTTATCTGCTCCTGCATCGACAGCTNCTAAAGCCATTCNNTAATCAAAGTGTATATCAGCAACCAAGGGTACNTTCATACGTTTTTTTATTTCATAAAGGGCTTTNGCNGCTNNTTTATNTGGAACAGTNATNCGAATAATNTGNCAACCNGCNTCTTCCAATCTCTCNACTTCTTTTANCGTACCTGTAATATCATCAGTTTTTGTGGTGGTCATTGANTGAACNGTNATCGCATGCTCTCCNCCTATGATGAGATCACCAATCTTTACTTCNCGTGTTTTTCTTCGTTTTATCATTTTTTATCTTANAGAAATTACAACAAACTAACCTTTAAATGGTTCATTCAAATATTGCTTTGCAAGACTTATTGCAACAGTATGATTCTTTAATCTTATGCATGCTCTGTAAGCTCGTTTTGCATCTTGACGTTTATTTTGAATATCAAGAATATTGCCTTTTAATAATAATGCGCTAGATAACATAATATCTAAATCGCTATTATAATTTTCTATACACAATTCTAAAAATTTTAGAGCAGATTTATCATCTCTCTTTAAAAAATGATAGTAGCCCCATAGATAATTAACATAGGGTTCATATCTCTTTTGATGGTAAGATCTTTGAATTGAAAGCGTCTCATCTAATAATTTTAAATTAGCGTTTGCCTGATCTAGCATTTCATTTTGCAATAGGCCTAATGTGTAATAGATAGTATAATCATAATTTTTTGGATATTTCTCCGCAATAGTCTTAGTAACAAATAATCCCCTTTTTTCATTTAAATCAAAAAACTGGTAAACAACAGAAAGGATGCTCATAGCTTCCATCCATGCCCATGAGCTCTCATTTGCGGCTATTTCCATCTTTTCAATACCGTTAGTACGTGATGGGTCGACCCCTAGNGTTTGAGCGGCAANCTGAACAACAGGATTNCTTAAACCAGAATACCACTCGATCACACCTATCGGNAAGTAAATATCTTTTACGCCTTGAGAGCCTTTATTCGCTNGTTGNATTGTTCTAAATCCCTGNTANGCTGCATAAAATGTTGAAACAAATCTTTTTTGNCCTAGATAAATTCTTGCCCTTAAGGANTGNGCNGTTCCNAGATATAATAAATATTCTGCATTCTCAGGATATTTAGTGAGNANTGAATCATAAATTTGCTCTATTTCATTCAACCTNGTTTCAAATTTGCTGTATACGGTATCCGCTGAAAATTGCGATTGATCAAATTGATACCAAGCTGCAGCCCAAACAGTATGAACAACAGGATGTTCATNAAATTCAACTCTTGCATTAGATAAAATTTNTATGCTTTTCTCNTATTCATAATTAAAAAAAGCATCTACTCCTTTTCGAACAACAGAGTCCCCTCTATGNTGTGAAAAAAGAATTGAACAAATAAATACTAATAGAAAACTATGCTTTAAGCGCTGNATAAACCANAGAATGATTAATTTTAACATTTAAAATATGTTATGACTGATCTTGTAAAGTAAGGAGGGNTAGCCAGAGATTTTACCAGATAGCAATAGCCAGCCTCTAGCATCATTATTNGTAGGGTCAAGCTCCATTGATCTTGACCAAGCTGCTTTAGCAAGAGCTTCCTCTTTCATTTTCCAATAAGTTATGCCTAAGCCAAGATATGTTTGCGAGTCAGATGGTTTTAATTCTATAGCTTCCTGATATGCAGCCAATGATTCTTTATACATACCCTTTTCTCTGTAAAAACCTCCCAATGTTCTCATTGATCCAGGTAGCCATGCAGCTGAATTTCGGTTAATATTTATTGCCTTTCGAAATGCACTCTGACCTAAGCTTGACTGACCTGACCTATTATATTCGACTGCTAAGATATAATATGCTTGTGGTAATAATAGATTTACTTTCTGATTTTTGGGATCATAATAAAGCAAATCTTCCCATGCAGAGGCAGCCCTTCCCCATTCGCTTGCTTTAAAATANCCAAGACCCTGCTTAAAACGGACATTCTCATTTGCNGGATCNAGCCGTATTGCATCACTATAGGTTAACGCTGCATATAAATGCTTTCCTTGGCTAGAATATAAATCCCCAAGAGCAACATAGGACTCATGATGGGTAGGGTCATTTTTAATTGACTCTTGATAGCTTGATTTAGCATTTTGCGTATCACCCATACCTTCAAATGCTTTACCTTTTAATAAAATAAATGAACCCTGCTTGGGAAACATATCCTGACCGCTTTGAGCTAATCTNGCTGCGTATTCATAATTAAATTCATCTAGATTTTTTCTAATCTTGTTAATTTGCTGCGCAGGGCCAGCGGGGTCTTTCTCTGCTGATTTTGCTAAGATTCCATCTGAAAAAGAACGTTGTTCTTTTTTACCAAAAAAGGTAGCCATGGCTTCAATCGTCGCTCTATGACTTGGCTGAATATCNAGCGCTTCATCAAACGCATGGCGAGCTTTTGTCATTTGATCGAACCTTGCGTAGTATGCACCCAAATGGAAATGTGCATCAGCATTCAATGGATTTTGAGCGGCTAATTTTAAATAAATCTCTTTTGAATCGTCAAAGCGACCAACAGCTTCATAATTACGAGCAAGATCAACTTGTTTTCTAAAATCATTGGGTTCAGATCTGGCTGCACTTTCAAGCTCGCTAGTTGAAGGAGTTCTTTGCAATTTAATTGTTTCGATCTTTTTATTTTGTCTATTTTCTAAAATACTTGTTGCGCGTGCGAGGTTNCGCGTGCTCATCTCAAACCCTTCAGCAATATTGTAAATATCATTGGCGTATTTAATTGGACTTATTGTAGGAATATCAGCAACTTTTGGCATTCTAGCTTTGGTAGTTTTGCGCGATGCTGTTGATTTACCTGATTTTTTTACTAAGCTAGTTAGTTGTTTCACTCGTTTTTGATTTGATGATGAAGGATTCAGTCTTAGNGCTCTTTGGTAATCTTTTAATGCTCCTGCATAATCTTTTTTCTTAGCTTTCGCATTTCCCCTTTTCGCATACTGCGAAGCCTGAGCNGCCTGCTTCTTTGATACTTTCTTGCTTGAACCTTTGCTGCCAGCTTGTTTTTTTGCTAAAGATGTTAATTGTTGAACTTTCTTTTTATAGTTTGAACTCGGATTAAGTTGATATGCTTTTTTATAATCNGATAAAGCTCCTCTATAATCTTTCTTTTTTGCTTTNNCNTTTCCCCGCTTAGCGTATTTAGAAGCTTGGGCAGGATTCTTCTTTTTTGATTGNGCTACCAGCATGGCAGGCGAAGTAATATTTGGGGTAATCCCTAAAAAGAGCAATGCCAAACATAGGCGGGTTGTCCATATATAAAATAAACGATTCATGGCTTGCTAATTTATGAACAGTTTATTTTAATTTTCTTTAGGTTTTTTACAACAAAGCTCGAGCTTTTCATAGGCCTTTATATCAGCTAATTTATTATTTACGTTATAACCTATAGAGGTTATTCTATTCTCAATGGTGCTTAAATCTACAATGCTTGCATTAAATATCACCTTGCCTGATTTATTTTTCAAATCAACTTGAACTTTCTTTACGCCCCTTAGTTCACGCAAATTTTCTTCTATGCTATATGAACACATTAAGCACTGAATAGAATCTAATTTTAATTCAGCCGTAGTCTTATCGGAGCTACAGCTGATAAAAATAAGACAGAATAAACTGGTGATGGTTTTTTTTATCAAGTGGTACCTT
>PASZ01000015.1 GCA_002712245.1 Fidelibacterota bacterium
AGCTGTTAGAGCCGGTACCACCGGAGTATCCACCAGCACCAGCACCACCGATACAGCTATTTCCATGCGCGGATCCACCGCCACCAAATCCCCCAACTGATGAGCTTTGATTAACCACTTCTCCTCCTTCACCGCCATTGACAAACGCTTTACCTCCACCATTATAACCACTACTCCATCCGGGATTTGCTCCATTGGTTAATAAACCGCCACCGCTAGAAGAATAACTACCCGAACCGCCCGATCCATTGGTACCCGGGGTTCCCGTATTGCCGGTTCCATAACCTCCCGTGGTTCCGGTTAAGCCATCAAGCCCATTATCGCCTTGACTGCTCCAGGTATTTGATCCACCGCCCCCACCTGCAATGATCAGTGCCGTGATATCGGTAGAAGCGTTGCCGGTTTTTTTAACCACGAAGGTTCCACCGCCACCGCCACCATCATAATTATTCCCCAACCCCTGTTGACCTACTAAGATCTTCAATACATCACCTTGCGATAAGGTAAAATCACCTTTCATACGGGCTCCTTTACCACCAGTAGCACTACCAGTGTTTCCTCCTTGAGCACCCCATACCTCGATCGTATAGACCCCATTAGCCGGAACGGTCCATTCCTGAATACCTTGGGTATTTACGGTAACCCCGCCGTTTAATGTATTGCCACCAGTATAGGTAGAATTTATCTGCGATTGGGTGGGACCAGTTCTCCCTGTTGCACCCGCATTGGTGAAGGTATATACCGTTTGCGATAACGCTAACGAGGGTAGAATAAGAGCGCTAAATAAATTGGCTCGTATGTATGTTTTTAATTTCATTAGATCAAAAGTGGATTATCATCCAGCTTAATTTCTATTCTAATCTCAATAGTGGTAAAATTATTTAACTAGTTCGAGCTTACTGTTGCTGAGCCAAAGGTCAAAATCTGGACTTCAACATCATCTTCGTCCACCAATTCAGAATTGTCAGTAATCTCAAGGACAGACTCATTAAATGACTGTTTCGTATTGAACAGGATGGTAGCAACTTTTCCTGTACCGGTTTTGGTGACCTCATTGCCCATATAAAAATAATTTATATCCAATACGCCCGCTATAGGATCATCGTCATAAACAAAGAACGATGATGTGCCAGTCTGAACGCTATCGGTGAAGAAGTCACCGGTACTAACATTGGTTACAGTCAGGCGATTTGCGTCGTATGCAATTTGGGCATGGATACCTGAAATATTTTCTGCAGCAACGACAAATACATCAAATTCTGCAGCAGCGCCGATCGACGTTGAATTTGTGGATGGATCAAACACCAATCCAGGCGTGTAATTCGAATCCAAATCACGCGGATTTAGCTCTGAATTATCGTAGAGTTCGCATCCAATTATGAATAATGCAAGGGTTGGAAGTAATATTTTAATCAAGCGCAATGGAAAACCTCAATTGTGGTTGGTTAAGTTCTGGATCATAGACCAGATCGATTTTTTTATTATTTCTAGATGCCATATCTTCATTAGGTCCATTCATATAAGCATCAACAATGTTATAGGCATGGACCGCTCCCAATAGGTACATCAGGATCGATAATTGATTCTTTGACGATTCAGCATCGCTGGATGCATTATCGGATTTTGTCTTCAAGCTTCTAATTTGGTCCGATTCGGTGGCTGCCAAATAATCTGTATGAAATTTTCTGGTATCATCATTGGAAGCATTCATATTGCTGTAGAGAAGGTAAGCAATCGACCCAGCGCCCATCTCGCCCGCAAAGAAATACAGTGCTTTTTGCCGTGAAAGAGGTTCGTTGTCTAGCGCGTTAGAGGTATAGAGCTGTCCCCACCCAGGAATGATCGCTGAACGGACCGCCGCAGCGAGCGGTGTCTTGGGTGCAGGTAAAGCTTCTTGAGTGATAGTACCTTTACGTTTTTGTAGAAGGGAGCGAGGCGCTTTTACACCCATCATATCCCAAGCCAGTATTTCAATTTCGGTGATCAGACCATCCACAGGGCCGTTGTAGGTTGCATTTTTTGTTTTGGCCGCAGCACCGGTAGCCACTTCAAACATTTTGGCATCGATGGTGTAGGTATCACCTAATTTTCCAATCGCACCGTTAATCATAAATTTTACTCCAAGCAGTGCCCCAACCTCTGCGGCACATTCTTCAGAGGTACAGCCAGCTTCATCGTACCCTTGCTCTTCCATGACCTCCATCATTTGACGTCGATCGACTAAAATTGCTTTGCCGGTCGCATCAACCTCAGTTGCGAATCTATCGGTCAAGGTTTGCGCTTCAAGTTGGCTTATCCCTCTAGGATCAAAGTCCATAATGGCAACCGTAACCTTTTCGCCGTCCTCGGCTCCGGTGCGTTTTAAAATCAGAGGTTGTGGGGGTTTCATATCAACAATCTCCCACGCTAAAATCTGCATTTCGATCAACAAGCCACCCGTCGTTCCATCAAAGGTGAGGCTTTTTGCCTTTTCTGCTGCTCCCGTCGTAACCGAAACCATTTTCATATCGACCGTAAAACTATCCCCTAATTTTCCTATCGAGCCGCTGATCATGTATTCGGCTCCAAGAAGCTCCCCAATCTGCGCAGAACATTCATCGGTGGTACACCCGGACTGCTGCAAGCCTTGTTCTTTAAGAATGTTTTCAAGCATTTTTCTATCCACCAGGCGTACAGCACCGGTATTCGGCAGCTCGGAGCGCAAACGCTCTACCAATGTTTCAACCTCATACTGAGGAAGGCCATTGGCAGCAAAGTCCAGCACCGCAACGCTAGGCTGGGAAAACGCCACTGCTGTAAAAATCAAGGGCAGAGTTAGGCGTAAATTTTTAATTATGTTCATACTTATTCTCCACGCAAATAATTAACGCATTATTTGATAAATTTTTATGCACAATATCACAATATAAAATTAACTAAAAATATAAAAATTAACTACTCCATAAATAGAAGATTATTTCAATCGAATCAGGCATAAATTTGTATTAAATATGAATATCAACTATTTACGTAGCGAATATAGCTAGCTGGTGTGATTTGCCATGTGATTTGGCTCAAGTATAAAAAACTGGTCATATATGGCGGATTTTTATTACAAACGTTCAAAAGTTTTTGTATTTTTCGGTTCTGAGGTAATTAAAAATATGTTGACAAAATACGCAGACACCCTACAAAGACGTGGTTTGGATGCTTGTTCATCGCAGATACTAGCCGATGTATTAGAAAATTTTCCCAAGTCTGTTTCGGTTAAGCAATTAGCACACAAGACAGGTAAAACGGAAAAATATATAAAAAGTAAAGTTCGCGCTATGAAAAAACAGGATGTTCCGATTAGTCTAAAGCGCGGGTCAAGAGCCAATTATGTTTCTACCAGCCTTTTTGAACCGGTGCATTGGATTTTAAAAGAAAAAGAGAATGCTGAAATGGCCCTTGAGGATCTTAATTCGATCAAGATGAATGGTGATCCCTCTGTCAACAGAAAAAAGAAAATTGTAAAGAGAATTTACAAAGAATATCTCATGGATATGAATGATCTGATCGATCGCTGGTATTCGCTCAGGTTGATTCAGTCATTAAAAGATGACTAGCCTTATATTGATTAATTAATAGCACCATTTCTGGGGTTATTATATAATAATTCATCTCCATTTCATTCAGATAGTTTTGTTGATACAAAAAAAAATGATTTTGGTTAAGTAGTCTAGCTACAAACATTATTTTTTAAAAAAGATCATAAACATTGATACAGTCATTGTATTAATTTGTATTAATGGATTCTATTGAAAGAAAAGATTTAAATACCGAAGGGCAAAACTTCAATTCAAAAAATATTGATGAATTATCAACAATCGAAATTCTTGAGGTTATCAATCGAGAAGATAAATTAATTGCAGATAAGGTAGCAGGCGCATTAGGAGATATTGAAAAGACTGTCCATATCTGCACTAATTCAATAAAATCTGGGGGTAGTATTTTTTATATTGGCGCTGGAACCTCAGGCCGACTAGGAGTGCTTGATGCATCGGAGATTCCACCAACTTTCTCTGCACCACCTGACTTGTTTAAAGGTATAATTGCTGGAGGCGACCAAGCATTAAGAAAATCGATTGAGGGAGCGGAAGATAGCCCTAAGCAGGCCATAGTTGATCTAAAGGCAGCAAATTTGCAGCCACGCGATGTATTAATAGGCATCAGTACAAGCGGCGCGGCAAGATACGTCCAATCTGCTCTACGGTATGCTAAATCGATTGAAACTAAAACAGTGTATCTATTATGCAATAAAACCCCTTTTTTGCAAGCAAATACAGATGTCACGATTTCTGTTGATACAGGTGCTGAGNTCATAACNGGNTCAACAAGAATGAANGNGGGNACNGCTACAAAAATGGTTTTAAATATGATATCNACANCCTGCATGNTCAAGCTTGGAAAGGTTTATNGNAATCTCATGGTTGATTTGATGGCNGTTAATGAAAAACTAATTGATAGAGGNNTAAGAATTATCAATCAATTNACTAAANTTGACTATGAAAAAGCTAAANAGNTNCTTNTTAAANCAGATATGTCNGTTAAAACNGCNATAGTTATGNTNCATCATTCATGTGAGCNNGANAAAGCAAAACGAATCATTGAAGAAAATAATGGAAACTTGAGAAAAATCATTCAATGANNACTATTNCAAAATCNAATGAAGATTTATTGAAAGATTGCAGGGTNGATNCATTTCGTTCAAGCGGAAAAGGGGGTCAGCATGCAAATAAAACCGATAGCGCTATCCGATTGACNCATTTGNNTTCTGGAATTGTNGTNNNNTGCCANGATGAGCGTAGCCAGCATAGAAATAAAGAAATTGCNNTAAATCGACTAAGAAAAAAACTTGAAANNCTNAACNTAAANCNTAAAAAAAGNATNTCNACNAANCCAACATTTGCCTCAAATGAAAAAAGAATNCAATCNAAAAAAATTCGNTCNCAAAAAAAAGAACTNAGAAAAAAACCAAAACCAGATAGGTANTTTTTNAAGTAATTTTNTATCCTATTATTTAGACNTATCAGATGAANATTAATAAATATATNTTTCGTGAATACGATATCAGAGGAAAAGTTGAAGATGATTTTCCNCCNGANGTAGTTGAAAANCTNGGCAANGCCTTTGGNACNTTTATAAAAAGAGCNGGTGGTCAAGAGGTNGCTCTTAGCGGAGATGTCCGATTGACTACTCCNCAATTNATNGAATCATTNAAGGCTGGAGTNCTNTCTACNGGAACNGATGTNATTAATATTGGAATTCTTCCAACTCCCGTTAATTATTATGCAATGTTCAAGNTGGATGTCGCTGGAGCCGTTCAGATAACNGGTAGCCATAATCCCCCTGAGTTTAATGGATTCAAAATGTCGNGAAATAAAAAATCGGTNTTTGGAAAATCTATTCAAGATTTAAGATCAATTATCGAGNAAGAAGACTANGAAACAGGCNAAGGTTCTGAGGCNCCATATAANATTCTTTCTGANTACAANAAAATGATAAAATCAAAAATTGAAATTCAAAAACCATTAAAAGTGGTATTGGATTGTGCAAATGCAGCCGGCGCNNTATGNGCATCTGAAATTTTAAAAAGTATTAATGTCGATGTGACGGAGCTTTTTTGTGATGTTGATGGCACATTTCCGAATCANCATCCTGATCCAACGGTAAAAAGTAATTTAACAGATTTGATCGCTAAAATGAAAACNGGCCAGTACGATGCAGGTATAGCATTTGATGGTGATGCNGATCGAATAGGGGTAGTAGATGAAACAGGTGAAATCATTTGGGCAGATCAGCTTATGGCATTTTTCTTACCAGAAATAATTGAAGAAGGCGATGAAATATTNTTTGATGTGAAATGCTCNAAGGCGCTTGAAGAAATGATTATCAAATATGGNGGCAAACCCACAATGTGGAAAACAGGCCACTCTTTGGTAAAACAAAAAATGATAGAACTTGAATGCAAATTTGGNGGAGAAATGAGCGGACACATNTTTTTTGCAGATGACTATTACGGNTATGATGACGCTATTTATGTTGCCGCTAGACTGCTACAGACTTTATCTCGCTCAACNAAAACTTTATCCCAATTTAAGGATGAACTTCCTAAGTACTACTCAACTCCAGAAATGCGACTTGAGGCAAAATCTGATGAAGAAAAATTTGAAATCTCAAAAAAAGCAGTAAAATATTTTACGAATAATTACGATTGNTCCACTGTTGATGGTGTACGTATAAATTTTGAGGATGGATGGGGTCTTGTTCGNGCNTCCAATACTCAACCTGTGATNGTATGTCGATTTGAAGCATCAAGCGCTGANAGGATGANNGAAATAAAGGANCTTGTGATTTCAAANTTAAAAGAAATAGGNGANCTCAAGTTTGATGTCGGACATTAGTTCTTTTCANGATCATATTTCATTTATAAGATCACAAACAGAAAAAGGCTTAGCTCGAATTCCGCTAAAACCTAATCTGTCCAATTATTTTTATGATCCAATAGATTATGTATTAAAGGGTAAGGGCAAAAGGTTGCGACCTGTTTTGGTGCATTTAGCTGGTCAAGTATACAATGCAAGCCCTGACGATTTAATGAAAGCAGGGTTAGCTGTTGAATTATTACATAATTTTTCTTTAGTACATGACGATATAATGGATAATGACTCAAAGCGTCACGGAAAACCCTCTGTTCATTTTAAATGGGATATCCCATCTGCGATATTAACCGGAGACGGCTTGTTTGCACTAGCCCAACTTTCACTTGTGGGGCTAAACCCAATTATTTTTCAACGTTTCAATGAGGTTGCGCTTGAGGTTTGCGAGGGTCAAGGTCTTGACAAACAGTATGAGAATAATACTTCTATAAGTATGGATGAATATATCCAAATGATCGGTAAAAAGACCGCATCTTTTCTTGGTTTGTGCGCTGAACTTGGCGCACTGGTTGGCTCGGCTTCACAAAAAGAATCAGATCAATTATATAAATTTGGCTATAATTTGGGTTTAGCTTTTCAGATCAAAGATGATTACTTGGAAATATTTGGCGATGAAAGTTTGATGGGAAAAAGTTTGGGTAGCGATTTAGATGAACAAAAACAAACTGTTATGACTATAACTGCAAGAGAAGACGACCCAAATAAGTGGTCTAAATTCACTCAAAAAAAGAAAGATTTATCACAATATAAAAGTTACTTTGAGAGTAATCATATTAAAGAAAAAGTAGAGGGCTTAATCGAAGACAAGGTGAATATAGCGCTTAGCGGGTTAAGTCTCATTTCAGAGAAAGATTCAAAGCACCTTCTAGAATATGCAAAACTAATTTTAAATAGGAAATTTTAATGAATTCAAATCAATCTATTGATGAAAATAATATGCGTAAATCAATTTATGATTTTGCAGATCAGATGGATGAAGCTGTATCCATTGGTAAGAAAATTGAGCTTGTAAATGATTATAGTTTTATTTCAAATGTGGTTATTTGCGGCATGGGAGGCTCAGCGATTGGCGGCGATCTAGCGAAATCGTTGATCAATGATTCGTTGAGAGTCCCAATAATTGTTAGTAGGGATTATTCAGTTCCAAATTGGGTTAATGATAAATCTTTGGTGATCTGTTCATCGTATTCTGGCAACACAGAAGAAACATTATCGGCATTTCATCATGCAAAATCAAAAGGTGCTCATATAATTGGAATATCAACTGGGGGAGAATTATCAAGGCTATTAGCTGAAAGTATTTACGATAGAGTTTCTATACCATCAGGACTGCAGCCTAGAGCTGCAGTTGCCTTTTCCTTTATTCCTTTGCTCTACCTATTAAATGTTTTAAATATCATAGATAAAAGAGTATTGCGCGAAATTAATTCCAGTATTGAAAAAATTAAGTCATATAGAAATATATATTGTGATAAAACTGAAGATAATCCAACATGCAAATTAGCTAAACAGATATATGAAACTATTCCAATTTTTTATGGCGAAAGCGGCTCTACTTCCAGCATAGCGCTAAGATGGAAAGGTCAGTTTTGCGAGAATTCTAAAATGCTAGCTTATCATAATGATATTCCTGAAATGAATCATAATGAGATTGTTGGTTGGCAAGAAAATCCAGAGCTTTTAAAACATTTTTCCATTCTTTGGATATCTGATGATTCAATAAATCCTAGAAATACAATTAGATATAATTCCTCTAAAGAATTAATTAAAAAAATGGTATCTCATCAGGAGACGATAAAGCTTGATGGAGAAACTTTTACGGAGCGATTCTTGCATTTATTACATTTCGGTGATTGGTTAAGCTATTGGTGCGCGTTGATGCACCATACAGATCCTACTCCAGTAGAAAAAATTGATAAATTAAAAGATGTACTATCTAAAACAAGTTGAATGCTATTTTTTCAATGTATAATTTCAGTTAAGGCGAAATAAATGATTCCAGTTAAAATAAAAAAAATATCTTACTACCATCCAAATAGAAGCTATGCTGTTATTCTAGAAGAAATTGATGGCAATAGAAGCCTNCCTGTTTTGGTTGGTTCTTATGAGGCGCAGTATATAGCTATGGCGATGGAATTTGTTGAAAGCCCTAGACCGCTAACTCACGATTTAATAGTAAATATTATAAATGAGATAGAAGGAAAATTATCTGCAATTAAAATTACAAAAATTNAAGATGGTGTATATTATTCAAAGATCGATATCGAAAGTAAAGATTTTGGTCTACGTCATATTGACTCTAGACCTAGCGATGCTATTGCAATAGCTCTTAGAATGCATGCTCCAATACTTGTTGCAAAGGAGGTAATGAATGAAGCCATAGTCTGGGAGGATGATTCATTGATGATTGAAGATGAAATTAAACAATCTCCAGAAATTCAAACCCTCGAGCAGCAACTACAGAAGGCGATCGATAAGGAAGAATATGAAATTGCTGCAAGAATAAGAGATAAGATAAAAGATATCGACAATTAAGTTTCTAAAGAATCGATTGCTAGTTGAGCAGCTTGCTGTTCAGCAGTTTTTTTATTTGAACCAATTCCGCTCGGGTAAAAATCTTTTCCTATTTTCACTTTTACCTCAAAGAGCTTTTTATGTTCCGGCCCAGAAACGTTTGAAATAAGGAATTTCGGATTCTCAATTTGTTTTACATGGCAAAGTTCAATTAATCTTCCTTTATAATTAACAGATTTCCATGCTTGCTCTCTATGTGCCCATATAGTATCCATAATGACTTTTTTAGCTGATAATAAATTACTATCAAGGTATATAGCTCCAATCAAAGCTTCGTATAAATTGGCAGCTTGTTTTAAAGCAATTTTTTCTTGATCCAAGTCAACATTGGACTCAATTTTAATATAATCAAGAAGGTTTAAAAGTTGCCCCATTGAAGAAAGGAAGGATTTTTGAACTAGAGCAGCGCGTTTTTGGGTTAATATTCCTTCATCGCCTTCTGGAAATTCTCTCATTAATTCTCGGCTTACAACCATATCAATTACAGCGTCACCTAAAAATTCTAGTCTTTCATAATTTTCTCTCGGTTTTGTTGAAACTGAACNGTGTGAAAAGGCTTGATTAAGGTAATTTTTATCTTTGAATCGATAACCACATTTTTTTTCGATTTCAGATAAAGAATGTTTAAATAAAAAATCGAAAAATGGCACGTTTTAAATTAAGATTTATCCCATTTTTTAAAAACAATTACAGCGTTATGACCACCAAACCCAAATGAGTTTGACATTGCAGCATTGATTGTTAATTCCTCTGATTTATTTGGTATATAGTTTAATGAGCATTCAGGGTCTTGGTTTTCATAATTAATTGTTGGTGGAGCGATGCCCTCATTAATTGCTTTTATGCATGCCACCGCCTCCAATGCCCCACTAGCACCCAAAGCGTGCCCTATCATTGATTTTGTTGAACTAACTCTTAGCTTAGATGCATGTTCTTTAAATAAATAAGAAATTGCAGCAGATTCTGTTTTATCGTTAAATGNGGTAGAGGTGCCATGTGCATTAATATAGTTAATATCCTTTGTATTGATTTCAGCGTCTTTTAGAGCAATATCCATTGCTTTGATTGCACCAGCGCCACCTTCCGAAGGCTGCGTAATATGAAATGCATCATCAGTAGCCCCATAACCGGCAAGTTCACCAAGAATAGGAGCATTACGCTTGATCGCGTGTTCCATTTCTTCTAATACTAGCGCAGCTGCTCCTTCACCTAAGACAAATCCATCTCTATCCGCATCAAAAGGTCGACTAGCAGCTTGAGGAGAATCATTTCTAGTCGATAATGCCTTGATATTAGCAAAACCAGATATTGTCAAGCCTGTTATACTAGCTTCAGAACCACCGGTGATCATGATATCGGCATCACCATATTGAATTGCTCTAGCTGCACATCCAATTGCGTCTGTTCCTGATGCGCAAGCTGAAATAATAGTGTGGTTTGGACCTTTTAGTCCAAATTTGATTGCAAGATTACCAGAGGCTATATTTGGAATAAATCTAGGTACAAAAAAAGGTGAAACTCTTCGCTGGCCTCTTTCAATATATACACCATGTTCATTTTCTAGAGTTTGAATTCCACCTATCCCAGTTCCAATAATGACTCCAATTCGATCCGTATCCTCTTTTTCGAGGTTTAAATTAGAATGAGCTATCGCTTCTTCTGAAGTGATTAGATGATAAATTGTAAACAAATCAAGCTTTCGAAGTTCTTTTCTATCAAAATATGTTTGAACATCAAAGTTTCTTAGCTCACCGGCGATTTTTACACTTAATTTATCAGGATCAAAGCTTTTAATTGGACCGATTCCGCTTTTTCCAGAAATAAGTGAATTCCAGTATTCAGCTACAGTATTACCATTAGGAGCTAATGCCCCTAAGCCGGTAACAACGACTTTTCGCTTATTGGACATTTATTATTTATTGGAATCCAAATAATCTACTGCAGCCTGAACCGTTGTTATCGTTTCAGCATCTTCATCAGGTATTTCAATTCCAAACTCTTCTTCTAATTGCATAATTAATTCAACAGTGTCTAGAGAGTCTGCGCCTAGATCATCGACAAACGACGCCTCAGCGCTTATTTTTTCCTCTTCAACTCCAAGCTTGTCTGTAATAATATCCTTTACTTTATCAAATGTAGACATTCTTTGTCTCCTTTTGTTATATTGTTGTCATTCCACCATCAACTGCGATTGTTTGACCTGAGACATATCCGGCTTCATCGGAAGCAAGATAAAGTACTGTAGCGGCTATGTCTTCAGGAAATCCAATACGACCCAATGGTATTTGATTTAATAATCTATGTTTTGTTTTTTCATCGATTTTTTCCACCATTTCTGTATCAATATAGCCAGGCGCTATAGTATTTACTGTAATATTTCTTGGTGCCAGTTCTTTTGAGACAGCTTTCCCTAAACCGATTACACCGGACTTTGATGCAGNATAATTTGCCTGACCAGGATTACCTATTAAGCCAACAATCGATGAAATATTTATTATTCTACCATATTTTTGTTTCATCATCTGCCTACTTACAGATTTTACTCCATTAAAAACACCTTTAAGGTTTATATCTATTACAGCATTCCAATCAGACTCAGTCATTCTCATAATCAGGCCATCTTTGGTAATACCAGCATTATTTACTAAAATGTCAATTCTTTTATATTTTGATATTGTATCTTTTGCTAATTTATTAAATGTCTCAAGATCTGAAACATCGCACGTGAAATAAGATGAAGACATACCATTTTCATTCAGATTATTTGATATTTTTATTAATTCATTTTCAGATCTACTTACGCAGACGACATGAGCTCCTGCTTGAGCCAATGCCTCTACTATAGCCTTCCCGATACCACGGGATGCACCAGTAACGATTGCAACTTTATTTGCTAGGTTAAACATTGGTCAAATTTAATATATCTTCATATGATTCTACACCATACATAATTAATGAGCGATCAATCCTTTTTGATAGCCCTTGAAGTACTTTGCCAGGACCAATTTCAATGGCTGTCTTCGTTCCATCATTAACCATTCTAGTGACCAACCTATGCCAAAGTACCGGATTTTCAATTTGATTAAGAAGAACATGTTGAATCTCCAGCTTATCGGTCACTGGTTTTGAAGTAAANTTTGAATAAACAGGAAAAGCTGAATCAGAAATACTCATCTCAGAAAGATGTTCATTCAGTTTAGACTTAGCATTCTTCATTAATGGAGAATGGAAAGCGCCACTAACATTCAATGGAATAACTNTTAGCGCACCAGCAGCAATAAATTTAGGTGAGATATCCTCAATTGCATTAACCTCACCTGAAACAGCCACTTGTGATTTGCTATTGAAGTTTGCAATACAAACTATACCTTTTGAATAATCTGAACATATTTCATCAATTTTTGATTCGCTAAGTCCAATAATTGCAACCATTGAACCAGGTTGATTTTTTCCTGCTTCATACATTGCTTCAGCTCTTATTTGAACAAGTCTTAGGCCATTTTCAAAGCTAAAGGCATCCGCAATGGAAAAAGCTGAAAATTCTCCCAAGCTGTGACCCGCAGCGCAGGATGGATTTAGGCCATTATTTATAAGCAGCTTTCCTATGATAAAACTTGCAGTGAACATTGCAGGTTGGGTATATATAGTTTGCTTAAGAAGTTCTTCGGGCCCTTCAAACATAATTTTTTTCAAATCGTACCTTAAAATATCATTTGCTGAATTAATATATTCTTTAGCTAAATCATTTAATTCATAAATATCTTTACACATCCCAATTTTTTGTGAGGCCTGTCCAGGACATAAAAAAGCAGATCTATTAAAATTTATGCCCATTTGATTAACATACTTCCCCAGGTAAAGCCTCCNCCAAATGCTGCAAGCAATAGTAAATCATTTTTTTCTAAAATATTTGCCTCTACTGCATCATCAAGAGCTATTGGAATTGTCCCCGCTGTAGTATTTCCGTACTTATTTACATTAATTAAGACCTGGTCATCATTGAGCTCACAACGCTTGGCAGCGGCATCTATAATTCTTTTATTAGCTTGATGTGGGATAAAAAGTTTCAGATCTTTTCCTGAAAGATTATTGTTATCAAGAATTTGCTTGCTCACATCCGCCATATTTTTAACCGCAAATTTAAAAACTGTTTTACCATCTTGATATACGTAGTGCATTCCTTTTTTAACTGTATCCTTAGATGCTGGGTGTAGACTTCCACCAGCTGGTACTGTTAAATATTGATGACCACTTCCATCAGCGAATAATATTGAATCTAAAATTCCACAATTATTATTTGAAGGTTCTAATAAAACTCCACCCCCACCATCTCCAAAGATTACACATGTATTCCTATCGGTATAGTCAATTATTGAACTCATAGTATCTGCACCAATAACTATTACATTTTTATATTTTCCTGACTCAACAAGTTTTGCACCCGTCTCCATTGCATATACAAACCCTGTGCAAGCAGCAACTATATCATATCCCCAAGCATTTTTAGCACCAATCTTATCTTGAACAAGCGCTGCGGTTGATACAACGGGATAATCAGGGGTGCTTGTTGCAACAAGTATTAAATCTATTTCATCTGCTGACTTACCAGATTTTTTCAACAGTTTTAATGCCACCTCTTTGCCCATATCTGAAGTAGCTTCACCTTCTCCAACCAAGTGTCTTTTTTCTATTCCAGTACGGGATTTTATCCATTCATCAGATGTTTCAATCATTTTTTCTAAATCTAAATTAGTTAGTGTTCTTTTAGGGAGATATTTAGCAGTAGCTGTAATTTTAGCTTTCATTTAGTGGCTCCAAATGTTCATCAATATCTTTAGATATATCTTCAATAATATTTTCTTTGATCGATTTTTGCGCTAGAATGATTGAATTCATAATTGCTTTTGAGGTTGATGCCCCATGACATACGATTGAAATTCCATTTACGCCCAAAAGAGGAGTGCCTCCATGTTCTTCATAATCAAATTGGTTTCGTATTTCTTCAAGTGCAGGTTGGATCATTTGTGCGCCTATTTTATATCGTGCTTTACTCATAATTTTTTCTTTGATCATATCGGCAAAAGATAGCATCCATCCTTCTGCAAATTTAATAATTGTATTTCCAACGAAACCATCGCAAACTAATACATCAGCTTCAGTATTCATGATATTTCTGCTTTCAACATTTCCAAGGAAATTAGGCAGCTCTTCTTCAAGTAAAGAATATGCTTTTTGATAGAGCTCAGATCCTTTTGATGGCTCTTCTCCAATATTAATTAAACCTATTTTTGGATTTTTAATTCCCTCAACATGATCCAAGTAAACCGAAGACATGATGGCGAACTGCAATAAATGAGTAGCTGAAGCATCAGGATTAGCCCCAACATCACATAAAATTTTCCCACCAGTTAGAGCAGGGAAAAATACACTTAAAGCTGGGCGTTTTACATGAGGAATTCTTCCAAGCAATAATGTTGAGGAGACCATCTGAGCACCTGTATTACCCGCACTAATAAAAGCATCGGCTTTTTTTTCTTTAATTAGACTTAGCCCTCTAACCATTGAGGAGTCTGGTTTAGATTTTACTACTTTTGATGCTCTATCACTTGCTTTAATAATTTCAGAGGCATGATTGATACTCAATCTAGGTGATGTATAACCCTTAAGATGCTGAGCAATCACTTTTTGATCTCCAATCAAAATAATTTTGGTCTCATTATCAGTTTTTTCAAGTGCATTGATTGCACCAAGGACAGGTGCCTGTGGCGCAAGATCACCGCCCATGACATCTAAAACTATTTTCATACTTACTGTATGACTATTCAGTTACGGATATAACTGGTCTTCCTCTATAATATCCACAATTTGGACATACTCTATGAGGGATTTTTGCCTGACCACATTGAGGGCAGGTGCTGAAGTTTACAGAATTTGCCTTATAATGGGTTCGACGTTTTCGGCCCCTAGCTTTAGATTGTCTTCTTTTTGGTAATGCCATATCTACTCCAAATTTTAGTTAATTAATTTTTCTAATTCTTTTAGGTTTTGAGTGGATTCAATTTTTTTACATTTGCATTGATCGTTATTCAAATTAAGGCCACAGCTTGAACAAAGCCCCTTGCAATCTTGCGAACAAATCTTTTTTACGGGTTCTTCTAATAGAATGATATCTCGTAAAATCTTAGTTATATCTACAAAATCATCTGAACCCATAAATCTTATTACATCCGAGCTCATTTCATTAATAATCTCTTCATTATTTGTTAGCATAACATCTAGTTTAGCTGAAAGATCATTATCGTAGTTAACCAAGCATCGATCGCATAAAAGGTTTATTTTTGATATTATTGCCCCAAATACCCTGTATCCGGATGAACCTTTATCGCTGGAAAGTTCGCAATGAATTTTTTCATTGACCTTTTCTAGCTTGAGCGAATTTGAGGATAAAATAATTTGCTTATTTTTAAATCCTGACTCTAGTTCTGTACGATATAATTTCATAGTAATAATTTAAATAAAGTTAGCAATCAGTCGATTGATTGATTTGGCTCCATATTTTCCTTAATATTTTCAATTTCCTTTTCATGATTAATCATAAGTAAATCTGTACCCATTCTTTTTTTAAAAATATTAAAAATTAACGTCTCGCCAACGGTAAATAATGATAAGCAATAAGAAAACCAAATAATAATTATTACAAATAAGAAAAATCCAACTATCACGCTAGAAACTGTTTCAGTTCCACCCAAATTTCCATTAGACAAAGGAACGAAAAAATCATAAAACCCTGTTAAATAAGAACCATGAATAGAAGAGAAAAGATCTTTTGGCCAAACGCTGTATGCTGCTTGACCTACTATATTATTTAATTTTTCTGCCATAAATAAATCAATACCAAAGATTGAATTTAGTATTTTAAATCCAGAGAATATCGAAACCATTAAAATAAGCTGTGATAGGTAAATAATTGGGAATAAGACAAGATGGTATAATACAATATGTATAGGAAATCTCCACGAAATCATATAGCTATTGAATACTGTTCCCATGGTGTCTTCTTTAAGCGTTCCAATGATAATAGGCGAATAAATTACTGAAACCACCAGCACAAAGAAGGTAAAAAAAGCAAAGACTGACCCAAAAAGATGAATAATATAAGGAATAGCAAAAATAAGCTCGCCAATCCATGGTATTTTACCAATTAAAGCAAAACAAGATGCAGCAAGTACGTAGAATAGTAGAATCGCAATAATAGAAAATGGCGCAAAGATTATAGGGTGCCAATTTTTTTCAAGATACTTATGCGCATCACCGGCAGAAAAAAAATGATCGCCTTTTAATTCTTGGTAAGTTGTTTTTGAAGCAGAGGTTATTGAACCGTAAATAGCTAAAATCCAATAGGCAGTACTTAGCCAAAATAAGACTGATGCATACCAAGGCAATTCATATATATATGCGCAAGGATAGATACCATGATTATTCCAAATATCAAGGATNGATTTTCCTGATAAAAATAATGCTAGGTAATTCGCAACAAAATAAACAAAATACCCTACAATATTTGCACGGGCGAATATTATAATTTTTGTAAGACTGAAGGCCAATCTTGGAGTACGAAGAAGATCTAATATGTTATAATTGAGTTTCAATTGAAAGTTTTCGTAATGAAATTAAATTAATTTTCGTATCTAACAAAATCAACCCAGGCTGTTTCTCTGCGTGATTTTGATAGAGATTGTGCTACTGCAGTCGCAGTTTCACGATTATCATAGCTACCAACTCTAATTCTAAACCATGTTTCATTGCTCTCTTTGAAAAATGCCTTTTGAATATATGCATCATAACCTGATTCGATTAATGTAGCTGCAACTTTTTTTGCATCCCCTAATTGTTTCTTTGAGGCAATCTGGATGGTAAATCTATTAGAGTCATAAGGAATTGATTGACCTTTAATCTGTTTTTTCTTTTTCCTTTTTGGAGAAGAAGGAATGACTGGATCTTCCTTTTCAATAGTATTTTCTAATAATTTTGGCGAAGATGAAGATGAGGAGCCTTGGTCTAAAGAAGTAAGATATTGACTGACATCATCTCCCTCAAACCATTTGGTTTCACTATCGCTATCTGAAAGTAATTGTGTAAGTGCTAATGTATCAGGGAAGCTATCTCCAATTTCAGAATTGCTTGCATTTTCTATCTTGGTAGATTCAATAATATTAAAGGAAAAGGATTGTGTTTCAATTTCATCATTATATTGAAACACTGATGCTTCGATACTGTATTCACCGATAACATCAGGGGTGAATTTTACTGAATAGCTATTGTCTCCAGCTTGAATGTCTGAGTTTTTAAGATTGCTGTTATTAGGGATGCTCGTTAATTCCCAAATAAACTCTAAATCATCATTATCCTCTGAAATATCTATCATTACCGATACAGGCTGAGAGACATATCCAATGGGATATTCTCCTGAACACCCAAAAATCAAAACGAAAAAGGATACTATATTTATTTTTTTATTCATAAGACACATAAATCTAACAATGAATTTGAAGATTAGAGCATGAAAAATGCAACAGTTAGTGATTTGCTATTAATTCAACATTGGAAAAGAAAAAACCTATTTCTCTGTTTGCATTTTCATCGCTGTCTGCTCCATGTACTGCATTTTCACCTAATGAAGAAGCGAAGTCTTTTCTAATGGTATCATCTGCAGCTTCATCAGGGTTTGTTGCGCCAATTAAATTTCTCCACTGATTTACGGCATCAACTTTTTCAAGTGCNATTACAATGCATTTTCCTGAGGACATAAACTCTGTCAGCTCAGTGAAGAAAGGTTTGTCAGAGTGTACTTTATAAAAACCTTCGGCTTGAGATTTTGTTATTCGTATTAGTTTTAATCCTAATATTTTAAAATCATTGATAATGATTCTATCGATTATTTGACCTGAGTAGCCATTTTTTACAGCATCTGGTTTTATTATTGCAAAAGTTTTATTGTTCAAAATTTTCTCCAAATATTAATTAATGTAATGCTTTTTTCATTTTTTTACCAATTTCTGCGACTGATTCACAAACAAGAATTCCACAATCTTTCATGATTTTCATCTTAGCTTCTGCGGTATCATCTCCACCAGAAACAATGGCTCCAGCGTGACCCATTCTTCTCCCTTTTGGAGCAGTTTGTCCCGCAATGAATCCAACAATGGGTTTAGACATATTATCTTTAGCCCACTTAGCAGCATCATTTTCCATTTGACCTCCAATCTCACCAATCAACACCACACCCTTAGTTTCATCATCTTTTTCAAACAGATTTAGCACGTCAATCATTGAGGTTCCAATTATAGGATCACCACCAATTCCTATAGCTGTAGTTTGCCCTAATCCGACATCAACAAGCTGCCCTATGGCTTCGTATGTTAAAGTACCGGATTTTGAGACTACGCCAATATTACCTTTTTTACATATAAATCCAGGCATTATTCCAAGCTTACATTCATCAACTGTGATTACTCCTGGGCAATTGGGACCAATTAACATTGTATTGTTCTGCTCAATAACTCGTTTAACTAAAACCATATCTCTAACTGGGATTCCTTCAGAAATACATACAATTACATCTATACCAGCTTCAGATGCTTCAATGATTGCTTCTGCAGCAAAAGGAGGGGGTACAAAAATTATAGATACATTCGCACTAGTATTTCCCTTTGCTTCTTCAACAGAATTGTATACCATTACTCTATCATCAATTACTTTTGTTCCGCCCTTTCCAGGTGTAACGCCACCAACAATATTTGTTCCATAATCTAGCATCTGTGATGCGTGAAAGCTTCCCTCAGATCCAGTTATTCCTTGGACGATTATCTTTGAATCTTTATTTACAATAATAGACATTACTATCCTCTTTTCGTAGCTGCTTCAACAACTTTTTCTGCTGCATCCTTCATATCATTCGCAGGGATTATTGAAAGACCCGATTTACTAAGAATATTTTTTGCATCTTCAGCGTTAGTACCTTCAAGTCTAACAACAACCGGAACTTGAAGTCCTAGCTCTTTGACTGCATCTACAACGCCATTTGCAACCCTATCGCACCTTACAATACCTCCAAAAATATTTATTAGAATAGCTTTTACATTTTTATCAGATAAAATAATCTTGAATCCATTTTTTACCGTTTCGGCGCTGGCAGCGCCTCCAACATCTAAAAAATTTGCAGGATCCCCACCTGCTGTTTTAATTATATCCATTGTTGCCATTGCTAGACCAGCACCGTTTACCATACAGCCAACGTTCCCATCTAGCTTAATATAGTTTAAATCAAATTTACTTGCTTCTATTTCAGTAGGATCTTCCTCATCAAGATCTCGCAATTTTAAAATATCTTTCTGCCTAAACAGAGCATTTCCATCAAAATTAAATTTTGCATCTAGAGCAATAATTTTTTCATCAGCTGTTAAAACTAATGGATTTATTTCAACCAATGAAGCATCGGTTTTTATGTAGCATTGGTAGAGTTTAATAAAAAGCTTTACTGATTCTTTAAAAGCATCTCCCTCAAGTTTAAGACCAAATGCTAGCTTGCGCGCTTGGTATGATTTCATTCCAATAAGAGGATCAACCCAGGTCTTTACAATTTTTTCTGGGGTTTCGTCTGCAACTTTTTCAATTTCTACGCCCCCCTCAGTCGAAACCATAAAAACATCTTTACCTAAATTTCTATCTAAAGTTATTGCGCAGTAAAACTCTTTTTTAATTTCAGAAGCTTCCTCAATATAAACTTTCCTTACTTTTTGTCCACTTGAACCCGTTTGATGGGTAACAAGTTGCATCCCATGCATTTCCTTTACATATTTTAATGCAGATTCCAGACCATTAGCCACTTTTACGCCGCCTCCTTTTCCGCGACCTCCAGCATGAATTTGAGCCTTGATCACAACTTTATCGGATTTGAATTCNTCATGGGCTTTCTTAATAATCTTTTCAGCACTATTAATGTCTTTAATTAAATATCCTCTAGGAGTGGGGATTGAAAAGCTTTTAAAAACCTCCTTGCCTTGGTATTCATGAATTTTCATATTTTACTCTTTCCTTAAAATTCAATTATGATTCATCCATAAATGGATATCTATAATCTTTGGGCGAATCTAGGACTTCTTTAATCGTGCGCATAGAGACCCAGCGAATGAGGTTAAACATTGATCCGGCCTTATCATTTGTACCAGATGCCCTGCTTCCTCCAAATGGCTGTTGACCAACAACTGCCCCTGTAGGTTTATCATTTATATAAAAGTTTCCAGCTGCATGATTTAATGTATTTTTAGCTTCTAAAATAGCATCTTTATTATCTGATATAACGCACCCGGTTAAAGCATANTCAGATGTATTATCAATTAAATCTAATGTTTTAGACCAGTCTTTAGGGTCATATGTAAAGATAGTTAGCACTGGTCCAAATATTTCTTCACACATTGTTCTAAACTTTGGATTTGATGTCAAAACTATTGTTGGTTCTATAAAATATCCTTTAGTATCATCGCAGTTGCCACCNGAAATTATTTCAGCATCAGATGATGACTTACAGATTTCTATGTATTCTTTTATAGATTCATAAGCAGGTCGATCAATTACGGCATTCATAAAATTTGTAAAATCTTCAGGGCTTCCTACGGTAATTTTTTCTACTTCATCTAATAAAAGATCTTTTAAGGTCGGCCAAATACTTGAGGGAATATATGCCCTAGACATAGCAGAACATTTTTGACCTTGATATTCAAAAGCTCCTCTAATCATTGCTGTAGTCAGAACCTCAATATTTGCAGATTCATGAGCAATGCAGAAATCTTTTCCACCTGTTTCACCAACAATTCTTGGATAGGATTTATATTTGTTAATATTTTTTCCAATAGTTTCCCACATGCCTTTAAATACAGTAGTTGAGCCGGTAAAATGTATTCCTGCTAAATTTGGGCTATCCATAACCTGTGGACCNATTTTTGATCCTGANCCAGGAATGAAATTAATCACCCCATCTGGTAATCCAGCTTCTTGAAGAAGTTTCATTATGTAATAAGCTGGCAAAACTGCACTGGATGCTGGTTTCCATAATGCTACATTTCCCATTAAAGCTGGGGAGGAGGGAAGGTTTCCACCAATTGATGCAAAATTAAAAGGAGAAACTGCAAAAATAAACCCCTCCAAGGNTCTCATCTCAAGGGAATTTTTTACAAATTCTAATGAATACATTGGTTGTTGCTTAGATAATTCATATGCATACCATGAATTGAAACGAAAAAAATCAATCATTTCGCAAGCTGCATCAATTTCTGACTGATAAACATTTTTACTCATATTTAACATTGTTGCAGCATTGATAGTATCTCGCCATTTTGTCGATAAAAGATCAGCCGCTTTGTTAAAAATTGCACAACGCTCATTTAGATCTATTTTAGACCAACTATCCCATGCGTCCATAGAAGATTCAATCGCTAGGTTTACCTCATTTTTACCAGCCTTGTGAAAATTCCCAAGAGTGGAACTGTGGTCATGAGGAATATTAATTGTTGATGTGTCTTCTGTTTTATAATCCTGACCATTAATGATTAATGGNACTTCAATCCTTTGCGTTTTAAGTTCATTNATTTTTTGTTTTAATGTTTCTTTTTCGCTTGAGCCTGGCCCATAGTCTCGAACCGGTTCATTTATTGGNTTATTAAATGGATATGACATCTGTNTCTCTAATTAAATAAATAATGAGTTATTTCTGAACGCGAATTTATTGGTGAAAAATTGACTATTCAATCAAACAATTGAATTAAGTATAGAAANCATTGTTTGCTTATCAGGCGCTGAAACTAAAGATTGTCTATAGCTACTTGCCCCNTCAAAACCCCTGATATACCATCCAAAGTGTTTTCGCATTAAATTTATTGCAGTTCTTTCACCGTGCCATGCAATCATATCATTAAGATGNTTTTGACATCCTTTTATTCGTATNGTTTTAGAGGGGGAGGGGGATGATTTTTTTCCCTGATANAAAGCTACTGCTTCTTTAAAAAACCAAGGATTCCCTAGGGCTGCTCTTCCTATCATTACAGCATCACAACCAGTTTGATCGAACATTTTTTGGACATCCTGAGGTTTTTTTATGTCTCCATTGCCAATTACNGGAACAGAGACTGANTTTTTCAATAATTTAATCAATTCCCAGTCAGCCTTCCCTGAGTAGCTTTGCTTTGTAGTTCTGGGGTGAAGAGCGATAGCCTTGACACCAATTTTTTGAAGCCTTTCTCCAGCATCAGGCACAACAATTGATGATTCGTCCCANCCAGCACGCATTTTTACNGTAACAGGTATNTCNGGAACNGACTCAACAACTGCAGATGTAATGTCATCCATTAAGCATAAATCTTTGAGCGCTGCAGAACCAGCACCTNTTTTAGTTATTTTTGGAACAGGGCAACCATAATTTATATCAATTAGATCTGGTACAAATTTGTTGTATACTTGTTTAGCAGCTTTACTCATCACATCAGGTGTGTCACCGAAAATTTGTATACCAATTGGACGTTCAAAATCAGAAAATTTAATCATCTGAAGAGTTTTAATATTTTCGCGAATAATTCCATGCGCAGAAACAAATTCTGAGTAAACTATTCCAGCACCCTGCTCCTTGCATAAAACCCTAAAAGGATAATCCGTCACTCCAGCCATAGGTGCTAGAAGGATAGGTGTTTTAACTGATATATTTCCAATTTTCATATTTAAATTTAAGTTATTTGTTTATACTTAAATAATTCTTTCAAATCTTGAGGGAAAATTTTACATTTGCCCTCATTAATTAATATAAAGATAAATATTATGAGTAGAGTATGTGATGTAACTGGCAGAAAGCCCATGTTTGGAAACAATGTCAGTCACGCTAACAATAAAACCCGCAGGCGATTTAATTTAAACCTGCAAAAAAAACGCTTTTGGTTAGCTGATGAAAACCGTTGGGTCTCGCTAACGGTATCCACCCAAGGTCTTCGATTGATAGATAAAATTGGCATTAGAAAAGTATTAAATAAAATGAAAGCTGAAGGGAAAAAAGTATAAACCTTCAGCCTGATTAAAAAGCCAACATCCACCAATAGAGCATTTGCCCTTCTAATTTTACTCAAAAGGGCAAAGCTAACGAAGTAACACTATCTTTATATATTAATCTTGCTGTCTTCTAATGAAAGCAGGAACATCCAAATCATTTTCTTTCATAACGGGATTCAAATCATCAAATAGTTTTTTTGGTTCAGAATTCTCAATTGGAAGCTGTTCTGAAATGAACTCTTCTTGATTTTCCTGTTTATGGAGCGGCACATTTTCTTGTTCAGTAACGGTTTTATATTGTTGTTTTGATTCAAGATGAGATTCGATTGCTTTTGAAGAAGTGTCATCTTGCGCTACTCTATGATTAAATCCAGTGGCTATTACAGTTACCATAATTTCATCTTTTATATCAGGATCAATAACCGCACCAAAGATAATATTTGCTCCTTGCCCAGCCTCTTCAAATATGATATTTGTTGCCTGGTTAATTTCCATAATTCCCAAATCTGAACCACCTGTAATATTAACCAAAACACCTTGAGCACCTGAAATTGATGCATTATCCAATAGAGGACTAGATATTGCCTGCTGTGCAGCTAATACTGCTCTTTCATCACCCTTTGCCGTACCCGTTCCTATGACAGCCTCACCCATATTTTTCATAATCGTTTCGACGTCAGCAAAATCAAGATTTACGAGTCCGTGTTCATTTATTAAATCAGATATACCTTTAGAGGCATGATGAAGAACTGAATCAGCCAATTTAAACGCCTCTACAACTGTAGTATTATTATCTACTACAGACATTAATTTCTGATTAGGTATTGAAATTAATGTATCGCAGACCTTTCTAAGCTCTGTAATTCCAGCAAGACCGCGATTCATTCTTTTAGGCCCTTCAAAACTAAAAGGTAAAGTAACTATTCCAACAGTTAAGATACCCATTTCTCGGGCTATTTGAGCTACTCTTGGGGCAGCTCCTGTACCAGTACCACCTCCCATGCCAGCTGTAATAAATACCATGTCAGCGCCTTCAATTAAGGACTTAACTGCATCTTTATCCGATTCGATTGCATCTCGTCCTATTTCAGCCTTTGCTCCGGCTCCTAGGCCTCGGGTAAGATTTTTACCAATCTGTATTTTATTTTCAGCAGCGTTATTCTCGAGATCTTGGGCATCAGTATTAATGACCATGAAGTCAACGCCTTTCATACCTGCCTGTATCATACGGTTAACTGCNTTTCCACCTGCTCCTCCAACTCCAATCACTTTTAGATTTGCTTGTTGCTCAGCTAAGCTATCAAATTCAAATAGCATAGTATTACTCCTTTTTTGTATGTGGTTTTTTTATTTTTCATTTAAAATAATTCTTTGAATAGGGTTTTTACTTTATTAACAGCATTTGAAAAAGTTATTTCACCGCCTTTAATGATTAAATCTTCTTCAGCATATTTCCATTTTGTCAAACCTATTGCACTGGCGAATGATGGCTCAGATGCAATGTCTACTGAGCCACTTATATTCTCAGGTTTTCCTATCCTTACTCGCATATTTGTTACTTCCTGACCAAGGCTCGACAGATTTTTTATTTCAGATCCACCTCCGGTAATTATCATTCCAAAAGTTAGCTTTTCATTAATGTTAGCTTTCGANACTTCATTCATAATTAACTGAAGTATTTCTACCATCCTAGCCTCAGCATATTGAGATAATTGATGCTCAGAAACTTTTCTTTTTAAATTGCCATTATGAGCCGGGAGGTCAAATTCAAGATCAGGTGATGACATTGACGCTTTAGCGGATGCGTAGGTCTTTTTTATCTTTTCAGCTTCATCAATTCCAATTTGAAGCATTACTGCGATATCGTTTGTTATACTTGCTCCACCAATGCCTAATGTAGCAGTATGTTGGATGCCATCTTCATAATATATAATTATATCCGTTGTACTGGCTCCAATATCTACGCAAATGGATCCTAATTTCTTTTCGTCATCATTTAAAGTTGATACACTTGAAGCTAGGCCTTGGTAAATAATACTTTCTACTCTTATGCCAAGCTCCTCTACGCAGCTAACAAGATTTGTAGCTGCCGTTGTTGCCACTGTAATGACATGAACTTTTGCTTCAAGTCTTCTTCCAGTTAAACCGACAGGATCCTTGATTGAATTCATTGTGTCGATAACATATTCTTGAGGAAGTACATGTAAAATATCTCTATCCATTGGTAAAGATATTGCTTTTGCTAAGTCAAGAACCTTTTTTACATCTTTCGAGGAAATTTCATTTTGTAATGATGTATTTGATGTTTGAGGTCCACCTATCGCAATAGCACCCTGCGTATTGATACCTCGAATATGCTCCCCAGAGATGCCCAGAGCAATATTTTCAATATTTTTTCCTGACATTCGCTGAGCTTCATTAATTGCATGTTCAATTTCGTCAATTAAGTTATCACGATGAGTGATTGCACCTCTATTGATACTTGTAGCTTGAGAGTTTCCTATTCCAAGCAATTTTGTAGTATCAGATTTGAGATCTATTTCAGCAATTGCGCAGCATATTTTATCTGATCCAATATCAAGCCCAGCCTGAATATATTTTTCAGAATTGATATTTGAACGTATCATGTCCACTCCATAGCTATTAGTTGTTTACTGTATCGCATATCTAGCAACCTATAACTGGTTAGCTGACGTTGTCCTAAAGCTTTATCAAAATTTTTTAAAATTTTTATTTTTTTTGAAATATTATTTTTTCCAAGAATAACCCTAGTAGGTTCTTCGGAAAGAATAATTTCATATTCATCTTCCTTATTAATTGTTAGCTCTGAAATCTCATCATAAAAATCGCTATAGTTATTTTTTATATAAGCTAGAATTTCAATTGCTTCTTTTACCTTGATTGAATATGTAATTTGACCAAGAGGGTAGAGGTCAGTTGCAGGATTGAATCCAGACAATACTGGAATAAGTGAGTTTTCAATTGTTGTATTATTTGGTAATACTATTGCATTGTCATCAATCATCAATTGAACTTTGTTATTGATGATTGCAATTGGTTCGCGTTCCACAATTTCTATTTTTATTGCGGCTGGATAGTGCTTACTAACTCTTACTGCCTTCACAAATGGATTTAGCTCCAACCTTTCTGATAAATCCCCTATATCAAAATCCTTTATTGATTTAACATCAATTGAGCCTATAATTTCATTATACTCACTTTTAGCTAGAAAATTCTCTCCAGAGATGGACATCTCACCCAATTCAAAGATTTTCCTGTAATTTGCCCATTGAAAGGATGTTATGGTTAGTATAGCTATTAAAATACTATAAGCCATTAATCCTTTATGATTAATTAAAAGTTCAATTTTCTTATTATTTTTCATTATTCAAATACCTCTGGAGAAAACCCTAATGTTCTAATTTCTAATTCAAGCGAAATACCAAACTGTTCGCTTACGCTCTTTTTTGCTTCATTGATCAATTGCACAATATCACTAGCCTTGGCCTTGCCATGGTTAACAAAAAAATTTGCATGCTTAGTTGAGATCTCTGCATCTCCCTGACGCGTTCCCTTCAAACCGGCTTTATCAATAAAATAACCAGCAGCTCCTTCTTTAGGATTTTTAAAAACACTTCCTGCAGAGCGAAACCTAAGGGGTTGTGATGATTTTCTTCCGCTGCTAGCTTTTAATTTTTTATTTGAAACAGTTTTTTCATCAGATTGAATAAACTCAAATTCAGCATCAATTAAAATTTCATTTGAATCAAATGATGAATGACGGTATTCAAAATTGATATCCTTTGAAACATATTTTTTTTCATTACCATTCATAGTAATTACTGTAACATTCATAAGATAATTTGAAATTTCTCCCCCAAAAGCACCAGCATTCATAATCAATGCTCCACCCAATGTGCCTGGAACACCAACCAAGCTTTCAACGCCAGACAAATTTCTTTTGATGCATTCTTTAACCATTTTTCCAAGCATTACCCCAGTCTGTGCAAATACCTTATTATTATTAATTTCAAGATTATTAAAAGACCTACCTAGTGTTATCACTAAACCATTGATACCCTCATCTGAAACTAGCAGGTTGGATCCAGAGCCAACAAAGAAAGCGGGAAGATTATTTTCCGTAGAATATTTTAAAATGGATTTAAGATCCTCTTTATCGCTTGGCGTGATATATGCCTTAGCTGGGCCACCAATACCATATGAGGTGTGTTTCGACATTGGCTCATCAAATAATACCTTTCCTCTAATAAAATTTTCTATATTTTTAAACATTAAACTAATTTTTTAATCTTTTTTTGAGATTTTGAACAATTAATTCGCTATATCGCCAAATAGTTCCTGCGCCAAGAGTAATAATCAAATCATTTTGCTTAACAATGCCATCAACAAGATTAGTTAATTTTTCTAAATTTGGTTCGTAGATAACATTAGCATGCCCATTTTTTTTCAATTCTTGATAAACTAATTGACCTGTAATCCCTTCAATAGGTTTTTCTCTAGCTGGATAAATATCTGTAATTATAGTAACATCACTTTTTATCAGTGCCTTTGCAAAATCTTTATAAAATTCTTTAGTCCGTGAATAAAGATGGGGTTGGAAAATAGCAACTATTCTTCTGTCCCAACTGACACTGGCCGTTTCAATAGTTGCCAATACTTCAGTAGGGTGATGAGCATAATCATCGATAACAATTATATCATCTACTTCGCCCTTAATTTCAAATCTCCTCCTTACGCCTTGATAGCTATTTATACCCTCAATAATGGTTTGTTTATTTAACCCCAATTCAAATCCAATTGCTATAGCAGCAAGAGAATTCAAGATATTATGTTTGCCAGGAGCATTTAAATTAACTTTTCCAATATTTTCATTTTTATAATTAAGGGAATAGGCAGAATTCATTTTATCAAAGCTTAAATTATTAGCATAAATATCTGCATCAGAAGAAAGACCGTAAGTGGTTATTGGTCTTTTAATTTTATCTTTAATTTTATTTATACCCTCTGAATCATTACAGGTAATAACTGCTCCATAGAATGGAACAGAATTTGCAAATATTAAAAATGAATTATATAAATCATTCATATTCTCATAACAGTCCATATGTTCTTTTTCAATATTTGTTATAACGGCAATTGTAGGTTTTAATTGTAGAAAACTTTTATCATATTCATCTGCTTCAACGACAAAAAGCTCGCTTGAGCCAAGCTTAGAATTCGAATTTATATTTTTAACAAGGCCCCCAACAATTAGAGTAGGATCTAAATTTGAATGTGCCAATAGAGATCCGATCATTGATGATGTTGAGGTTTTGCCATGTGTTCCGCTCACAGCAATNCTAGTATTTTTTAATGCAATTAACTCCGCTAACATTTCTGCTCTTTTAATAACAGGTATTTTTTTATTCTGAGCAAAAACAAGTTCTGAATTATTTTTTGGAACAGCGCTTGAGTAAACTAAGACCTCACAGTCTGCAACATTTTCTGAATTATGTCCTATATTTATTTTTGCACCATTTTTCTCAAGTTTATTTATTATTTCAGAATTCTTTAAATCTGAGCCGCTAACTTGAAAACCTTGATTTATCAATAATTCTGCTATCCCACTCATTCCAATTCCACCAATACCCACAAAATGAACTTTATTTACTTTTCTAAACATTATTAATTAAAGCTATTGCTTCTTTTGAAATTTTATTCACAGCATTAGGGAAGCTTAGACTTAAGCTCGCCTTGCTCATTTTTTTTAGTCTATCTTTTGAAAAAATAAGATTTTTAATGGAATTGATTAGATCAGAATCATTACATGTTTTTTCATTTAATAAAATTGACGCACCCTCTTTTGCCAAAGAATTAGCATTTTTTGTTTGATGATCACCAGCGGCAGCTAAGTAAGGAAATAATATTGATGGCTTTCCACAATAAGTGATCTCTGAGCATGTAATTGCTCCAGATCTTGATATAATAAGGTCACCGGCTGCATATGCATCAGCCATATTTTCAATAAAAGGAATAATTGTAACTAATTCATTTTTATGGTTTTTGAATTTTTCATATAGCTTTGGACCGGTTTGCCAAATTAATTGAATATCTAAATTATATAATTCATTTACAATCTTACTGATTAAATTATTTAGAAATAGAGAGCCTTGACTACCTCCAAAAACAAATATAGTTTTTTTATCATTTTTCAAACAAAGTTTTTTAATGGCTTCATCGCGATTTCCCTTATTTAATTCGCTTCGAACTGGATTTCCACTCAAAATACATTTTTTTTCTATAAATTTTTCAGCTTCTTTGAATGCAATAAAGATTTTAGATACTTTTTTAGCAAACCATCGAGTTGTGATTCCAGGAAAAGCATTTTGTTCTTGTATTATAGTTGGTATATTCCTTCGTATTCCTTCATTTAATGGCATTGCAGAAGCATATCCACCCGTAGCTATGACTAAACTTGGACTTATATTAGCAAATAGTTTTTGCACTATTTTTTTCGATTTTACTATCCTGTATGGAAGCAACATATTTTTATAAGCAGACGTAAAATTTATTTGGCGATGTAAGCCGCTAATTGGTAGAAGCGTATATGTAAGATTTTTTTTCATGAAAGCTTCTTTTTCAATTCCATGAACAGACCCGACATAGTGAACATTAATTTTTGAATTAAGTTTTTCTATTTCGCTCCCTAGCGCTAAAGCTGGGAAAAGATGACCCCCAGTTCCTCCTCCTGAAATAATAATATTTGTATTATGGTTAATCAAGTGGAATACCCCCAAAGCTTATTATCAATACTCCTCTTTGATTCACTTATGTTTAATAAAATTCCTAAACTCGATAGAGTAATAACAAGATTGCTTCCCCCATGGCTAATTAATGGGATAGGAAGTCCAGTTACTGGAAGAATTCCTGTAACATAACCCACGTTTATAAATGTATATAAAATCATACTTGTTACTATTCCGATTGATAACATTATACCGAATGGATCTGTGGTTTCTTTGGCTATTTTTATTCCTCTTTGGAAAAAGAATATAAAAATCGACAAAACCCCAATTGCTCCCCATAAACCAAGCTCTTCGCCAATTATTGCAAATATGAAGTCTGTATGTGGCTCAGGAAGAAAAAGGTTTTTTTCTAGGCTATTACCTATGCCAAGACCTTTTATCCCGCCATTACCGAGACTTATAAGCGATTGTTGCGCTTGATATCCTAATTCTTGAGAAGCATTATCTGACCCTCCAACAATTGAGCTTAGCCAATATACTATTCGTTTCATTCTGTACGGCATCATCAACATTACTGGTATCATAATAACTAAAGCTGCTGTAGATGCTGCAGCTAGATGTGAAATTCTTGCGCCTCCTATAAAAAGCATAATAAATCCAATAAGACCAATTACCGCTGCTGTACTAAAGTCTGGTTGAATAACAATGAGAAATAGTATAATTGTCAAAATCAACAGGGGAGGGGCTATACCTGAATAAAATTCTTTTAATTGATTGCGTTTTTTATCGATATAAAACGCTAGAAATATAATTAAAGAGAATCTTGCAAAATCAGATGTTTGCATTGAGATTATGCCTAGATTTAACCAGCGTGCTGCAGAACTAGAACCTTTAAAAATATATGCCAGCTTAGTTATTAAAAGAAGAATTACAGATAAAATTATAAGATATGGCGCTACTGTTTTTAATTTTCTATAGTCTGTTATTGTAAAAAAGAACATTGCTATAAATCCAATTATCATTCTTTTTAAGTGTGATCGAAGATATATTGTATCCGATAATCCGCTAGACTGATAAAGAGACTTGAATGAGCTGGCACTGTATAGCATAACCATGCCAATTCCGCATAAAATCAATATTAGCCATAGAAGAGATTTATCATACTTTTTAATAATAATATCAAGCTGTCTCATGCTCGTGCCATTTCATTAACTATTTTTTTGAATTCATTTCCACGCTCCTCATAATTGTTGAATTGATCAAAGCTAGCGCAGCCTGGAGATAGAAGTACAATATCTCCAGGTACTGCGCTTTTATGGCAGACCTCTACCGCATCCCTGAGACTGGATACTTGATCCAGTTCTACCGCATCCCTGAGTGCAATAGCTATTTTTTTGCTAGCCTGTCCATAAGAAATTATTTTTTTTACATTATGTTTAATAAATGGTATTAATTCAACAAAATTGCTGTCTTTATCTTTTCCGCCAAGGATTAAAATAACTGAATTTGAAAAAGACTGAATTGCGGCAATTACTGATTCAATATTTGTAGCTTTTGAATCATTGTAGTAAGCAACACCGTTATTTATTACTACTTTTTCTAACCTGTGCTCAATCCCTGAAAAATTAGAAATTGTTTCTGAAATTTGTCGGTTACTAATATTTAGAATTTTTGCGGCAGTAGAAGCTGCTAAAAAATTTGAAAGATTATGCTTTCCAGCTAACGCAATCTTACTTAGGTCTAAAATATGAGAATCTCCTTCAATAATTTTAGAATCTCTTATTTTAAATAGATTTTCAGAATTATTATTTACACTAAAACTTAGAATTTTAGGTACAGCATTTTTACATCTTTTATTTAATATTGGATCGTCAGAGTTATAAATCAAGAAATCTTTACTATCTTGATTTGATATTATATTTAATTTTGCCTCAACATAAGCATCCATATCTATATATCTATCTTGATGGTCTGGAGTTATATTCAAAATAATTGATATGAATGGTTTAAAATGGATGATGTTCTCTAATTGAAAACTTGAAAGCTCTAAAATATAAATTCTATCATCTGTTTTTTTATTTAAATCATTTAATATTGCCCTAGAAAAAGCAAATCCCATATTTCCAGCAAGTATGGGTGAATAATTATCACCCTTTAACATTTCATAAAGCATATTTACAGTTGTAGTTTTGCCGTTTGAACCTGTCAATCCAATGATTGGTTTATTCGTAAACCAACTTGCAAATTCAATCTCACTTATTATATCTATATTTCTTTTTTGAGCTTTGCTTACAATATCCGAATCTTGAGCTATGCCTGGAGAAAGTATCCAAAGATCAGAATCATAAATATCATTACTGTGCTTTCCTATTTCAACATCAATACCATATTTTAATAAATCTTTTTTGACTGATGAGTTATTAGGAGATTCGTTAATATCGCTCAGCAATACATCAGCCCCTAGATGATTAGAAAGTAAAGCTGCTGACGTACCTGTTTCTCCCATACCAATTATTGTTATTTTTTTTGATTTTATATTAACTATTTCTTTTCTCAAAAAGCTCATTATCTAATTTTAAATGTTGCTAGTGTTAAAAGAGCAAGCAGAAGCCCAACTATCCAAAATCTAATTACTATTCTTGATTCTGGATATCCCTTCAGTTCAAAATGATGATGGAAAGGNGCCATCAAAAAAAGTTTTTTTGGCTCACCATACTTTATTTTTGTATACCTNTAGTAGCTAACCTGCAATATTACNGATAGAGCTTCTGCNACAAATACACCACCAATTATCACAAGTAAAAATTCTTTTTTTAATAATATAGAAAGTGTTCCAAGTGCAGCTCCTGTTGAAAGGGAGCCTACATCACCCATAAACACTTCAGCTGGAGCAGCATTAAACCACAGATANCCAATGCATGCACCTACGCAAGCAGCTGTGAAAATTGTAAGTTCACCTGNACCTGGAAGATAGATGATGTTTANATAATCAGAAAAGTCAANTCGACCGCTTATATATGCGATCGCAGAAAAGACNGTGAAGCATATTGCNAGAAGCCCNGAAGCAAGCCCNTCTAATCCATCNGTAAGATTTACAGCATTAGATGATCCAGTTACAACNAAAATTATCATTAATGGATAAAGTAGNCCAAAATCAATGACAGTATCTTTNAAAAATGGCACTGAGGTTACAGTTCTAAAGTTATCCCATGCACCAGTATTATAAATCCAAAACGTTATGATTNCACCAAGTNAAATTTGACCAGCTAATTTGTATTTAGCTACAAGACCGCTTTTGATTTTTTTTATGGTCTTTAAATAATCATCNAGGAAGCCNATTAATCCCATCCATATTGTTGAGATTAGAATTATTTGAATGAAAGAATTTCTCAGATCNGCGAGTAGGANGGTAGGGAGGATAATNGCTGTAAGGATAATTATCCCCCCCATAGTTGGAGTGCCTCTCTTTTTTTTGTGGCTCTCCGGGCCATGTTCACGTATTTCTTCACCAATTTGATAATGACGAAGTTTTCGTATAATGGCCGGTCCGAGGATGAAACTTATTATTAGAGCTAGAATAGCAGCAGAGGCACTTCTAAAAGTTATATACTGAAAAACATTTAAAGGTGAAAATGTATCTCGTAATGAATAAAGAAAATGATACAGCATTAATTCTCCATAATACTCTGAACGATTGTTTCCATTCTCATGCCTCTTGAGCCTTTGATTAAGATTTTATCCTTTGATATTATTATTTTTTGTAGAAAATCAATTAATTCCTCTTTGGAATCAAAATGCTGATTTATTTTAACTTTTTTAATTGATTCACTTGTTGCAATAGTTTCTTTTCCATAAGTCAAGACTGCAGATAATTCCATTTCATCGCATTTTTGTCCAATTGCGATATGCTGTTCTCTAGATACGTCCCCAAGCTCAAGCATATCCCCAAAGATAAAAACTTTTCTCCCTTGCCCGCTAAATGCGCTTAAATAATCTATTGCAGCTATTGTTGATTCTAAATTTGCATTATATGTATCATCAATAATGATGTAAGAGCCATTATTTTTTACTTCACATCTTCCTTTTGGCGGTGAAAAGGTTGATACCCTATCCTTTATAGCTTCCCATTCTACATCCAGCTCTCTTGCTATCGCACAGCATGCAATAATATTTTTTGCAAATGATAGATTTGAAGATAGAGTGGGTATTTCTTCAGTGTTAATTGTTAANGTTATTGTCCCATCTTCTTCATAATGTAAATCTGCTGGATAGTCACAATCTGGATTAAGCCCAAAAGAAATAGAGTCACCTTTAACAGCTATTTCTTTTACTCTTCTATCTGCAGCATTTACAAATGCTATTCCATTTCCCAGATTTTCAAATATAGCAGCTTTAGTTTTAGCTACCGCCTCAATACTGCCAAATCCTTCGAGATGGGCAGGGGCTATATTTGTAATAAGCCCAAAATTAGGATTAGCAATTTTAGCTAATATTTCTATATCACCTGCTTGATTTGCGCCCATTTCTAAAATCGATGCACCATGAAAAGCATTTAATTGTAATAGTGTAAGAGGGAGGCCAATAGAAGTATTATAATTCCCTTCCGTTGCGTGAATATCAAATTTTGAAGAAAGAATATGTCTAAGCAGCTCTTTTGTTGATGTTTTTCCATTTGATCCGGTTATTCCAATAATTGGTATATTGAATTGACGTCGCCATTCCGTTGCAATTTTTCCAATTGATTCAATTGTATCGCCAACCTGAATCTGATTTCCATGTACTTGGTCATTTATATCTGAAACAAGCGCTGCTAAAGCACCATTTTCGAACACTTGAGAAAGGAACGAGTGACCATCTACTTTTTCACCTTTGATGGCGATATATAAATCACCGCTTTGAATTTCTCTGCTATCAGTGGCTATGCCTTTAATTCTTTCACTTATTTTAATGCCTGTAGATTCATTAAATATTTTTGAAAAAGTTTTTGAGTTGGGAAGGTTTATTCTCATAAAAAACTCTTTATAATTTCTAGATCAGAATATGGAATTTTATTCCCTTCAATTTCCTGAAANTCTTCTCTTCCTTTTCCAAGCACTACTAAAAGATCACCAGNATTAATTTNATTAATAGCTTCTCTGAGCGCAATGGCTCTATCGCTAAAAATTTTATATTTTTTGTTTTTTAACCCTTTAATTATATCAGAATTAATNTCTTTCAAATTTTCATTTCGAGGATTATCAGGAGTNATCCATAANTTATTTGAAAATTTTTCTGCAATTTCTGCCATTTTTGGACGCTTAGATTTATCTCTGTTGCCACCGCATCCAAATAAAACATGAACTTTATTTGTTTTAGGAATTAATTCTTTTAGTGTTGAAAGAACTTTACTGTAAGCATCAGGNGTATGAGCATAATCAATAACTATATTTTTATTATCTTTAGTTTTGAATAACTCCATTCTCCCTTCAATTGAAGTTATTTTTTCTATCCCTTTTTGAATCGTATCTGTATTAATATTTAATGCCATACCAACACTAGCGGCTGTAATGATATTCTCAGCATTAAATTCTCCTATTAATTTTGAATTAAATGAAATCAAACCTTTCCCTACATTTATTATTCCTTTAATTCCAGATATCGAGTAGTCAATTTTTTCATAGTAAATATCAGAATTTTTGTATTTAGAAATATTTATCACAGGTGCCTGTGATTNTGCTGTCATTTTCTTNCCATATTCATCATCAGTATTTATTATAGATGTACCTGTTATAGGCATCATTCTAAATAATTTTGACTTTGCTTTAAAATATTCTTCAATATTTTGATGATAATCGAGATGCTCTTCCGTAAGATTAGTGAAGACTGCAATATCAAAATCAACATCTGCAACTCTGTATTGATCTAAGGCATGAGAAGAAACTTCCATTACAACATGAGAAAAATTTCTATCAATTAATTCATCAAATGTTTTATGTAATGTAATAGGNTCNGGAGTAGTAAGNGTTTTTTGCTTTTGGATTCCANTAGCAATGANGCCTAAGGTNCCAATCTGTGCCACATTTAGCTTTGCAGCGNTTAANATTGAATAAATTAANGANGCAGTTGTGGTTTTTCCATTTGTACCTGTAATACCAATAATTGTTAGTTCTTTTGAAGGATGTTTAAAATATTCAGCAGCAATTCTACTNGCTGCTAACCTNGTATTTCCAACTTGAATATTAGGCACAGGTANTTTGCCAATATCTNTNCCATTGGATATAACTGCTGATGCCCCATTTTCGATAGCTTCTCCAATGTAATCGTGCCCATCATTTTCTATTCCATCTATTGCAATAAATAAACTTCCATTTTTTACATCCTTTGAATTTGTGCAAATCTTGTTTATTTCTATTGGCGGAAAAACGCCCTCATTTTGAGCAATATTTTTAATTAATGAATTAAGTTTCACTAGTTCAATCCNATAATACATAATGATCCTGGAGCTTTTTTTGTTCCTGGCGCTGGGCTTTGCCAGATAACTTTTCCTGATCCTGAAAATNTNGGTCTTAATTTATTTTTAATTAATACACTTTTTGCTTTTCTAATACTCATGCCTCTAACATCTGGAGTAATGGTATATCCATCTGTATAGGAGCTGTAAATATTCTTGGTTGATAAGGGGGTTGGGCTAGTATGTTTTTTTGAAGCTATATTAATTTTCTTATCTTTTTTTATTGATTTATGATGCTCAAAAGAGTCATCTAAATTGATTATTCTTTGAGCAATTCTTTTAAATAGAGGAGCAGCTCCATATCCGCCCCAATGTAATCCGTAGCTAGGTTCGTCCAAAACAACTACCCCAACGATTTGCGGGTTTTCGGAAGGGAAAAAACCTGCAAAATTAGATATATATTTTTTTGAGTAGCCGCCATTCATATATTTAAGGGCTGTTCCTGTTTTACCAGCTATGGACCATCCTTCTATATCGGCCTTGTAGCCAGTACCTTCATTTATTACCTTTCCTAAAATATCTTTCATAATTGACATAGTTTCGGCTTTAACAACCTTTCGAATAGGCTCAGGCTTGGTGGAGTAGATCACTTTTCCTTTATCATCAATAATTTGCTGAATTATTTGAGGTTTTAATAAGACCCCACCATTAGCAATTGAGGCATAGGCCGATACGATTTGAAGTGCTGTCACTCCAACCTCATAGCCAATAGAAACCGATGCAAGAGACATATGATTCCAATCACGTTTTTGTTTTAAAACGCCTTGAGTTTCCCCAGGGAATGAAATTCCTGTATAAGAACCAAATCCATAGTTTCTTGAAAGATTGTATAATGGATCTTTACCTATTTTCTGAGCAATTTTTATTACTCCAACATTGCTAGAGTTCGCAATGATTTGAGGAAAAGTGAGAACGCCAAATTGCTCATGATCAGATATAGTCCATCCATCAATAACTACTTTTCCTTCTTCGCAGTTAAATTCATCTGATAAAGATATTTTTCCTGATTCTAATGCAGCAGTAGCTGCTACAATCTTAAATGTTGATCCAGGTTCAAATTGATCTGTAACAACTTTATTTTTTTGATTTTCTAATGGGGAAATACTTGGCGCATTTAGATCAAAATCAGGAAGAGAAGCCATTGCTAAAATATTTCCATTCTGAGGATTCATTAAGATGCCCATAGCGCCTTTTGCATCAGATTCTTCAATCCTTCTTTGTAATTCTTCCTGAAGAATGCTTTGGTATTCAATATCAATTGTCAGTTGAATATTTGATCCATCGATAGGATTTTTTCTTGGGAGACTTGTTTTGTGAAATGATCCTTTTCGTCCAGCAACATTAATCTGCTTTACTATCCAGCCATTTGTTCCTGATAAATAATTTTCAAATTGTCTTTCAATCCCAACTAAGCCAGAGTCATCAGAATTAGTAAAGCCTATTATTTGACTAGCGATATTTGCATGAGGATAGGANCTTCTTGANTTTCTTTCAGCAATTAAAATTGGTAGTTCAAGTTCTATTNTNTCACCCAANCTTCTTTTAATTTTTGACTCAAGNGTNACAAANCTNCTTTTATTATTTAATCTATTTAAATAATAATCNATATCNCTNCCNGTNATTTTAGANAGATCAGAAGCTANNTNATTTTTATTTTCNATTTTTTGAGGATGTGCACCAATTGAATAATGAATGATATTTTTTGTTAATTGAACTTCNTTTCTATCAAAAATATTTCCCCTTACNGCNTTTANNGNTTCTTGCTTTTGNCTTTGCTTAAAACCTATTTGNCTGTAATGNTTNCTATCAATANCCATTATTTTTATTAATCTTATTGATAAGCNNANCCANANCATAATNACACATGATGAAATAANAATNATACGAGANCTNTATTTTTGATAGCTTTTTGTCATTTCANTTGCGCTAAATCTNCTNGATCNATGTAGATCATTATTGTTTCAGGNTTAGCTGGAATCATCCCAAGNTCTTTTCTAGCAAAATTTGAAATTCTATCTCCTCTAGATAGTCTAGAAATTTCTATTTCTAATTCGTTTAATGAATTTCTTAATTCTCTAGAGACCTGTTTTTGTGTTTCGATATTGATCACTGTTTCATCAATTTCAGTATAAATCCANAGGTACAATATCAATCCAGCTATGGACATGATTGCGCTTAGAAAAAAAATAGCAGTTTGAACAAATTCATTATTTTTTTTAGATCTACGTTTTTTTCTTGATTTGCCCATTATGAAACCTTTTCTAATGCTCTCATTTTTGCGCTTCGNGATCTTTTGTTAAGTTTTATTTCATCTATGGAAGGGGTAAGCGGTTTTCTTGTCAGTAATTCAATCTTTGACTCATTTTTTAATTGACGGAAAGAATGCTTTACTATTCTATCCTCAATGGAGTGATAAGAGATAACAACAAGTCTTCCTCCAATTTCTAGATAGTCTAAAAATATTTTAAGGAAGCTTTTTAATTTATCAATTTCATTGTTCACAGCTATTCGAATGGCTTGGAAAACGCGAGCGTGTGTTTTATTTCTATGATGTGGAGGGGTAGATTTTCGAATAGCTTCTTTCAAATCCATTGTTGTTGACAAATTTTTTATTTTTTTTATAGAGTTTGAAATTCTTTTAGATTTTCTTTCCTCTCCAAAAAGAAAAATTATATCTGCGAGTTCTTGCTCAGAAGATTTTCTTATTAGCTCTTCAGCAGTTTGACCTTTAGTTTGATCAAATCGCATGTCTGCTGGAGCATTTGATTGAAATGAAAATCCTCTATTTTCAGAGTTTATCTGCAATGATGACAGTCCAAGATCCAACAGAATACCATTTACTTTAGAAAGACCATTTATTCCCATAATCTTTGGGAGATTGTGATATGATGAGTGATGAAGAGAAATTTGATCAGAGGAGGTCCGAAATCGCTGGTAGCATATTTCCAATACCTCCGCATCTCGATCAATCCCTATTAACTTTCCCTCACTAGAAAGCTTTGAAAGGATTTGTGTGGCGTGCCCCCCAGCTCCAATGGTTCCATCAATGTAAAATCCGTCTGGCTGAATATTTAGATATTCTAATACTTGCGTACTCATTACAGGAATATGTACATTGATTAATTCCTGTAAATTTTTCATTAGAATCAGAGAATAATCTTATCTGCAAGTTCATCAAATTTTGACGAATCAATTTTTTGAGATTTTTTATCAACAGTAGTTAGATATTCTGGATCCCATATTTCAATTTTATTTACCATTCCAATGATCAAGGCTTTTTTTGTAAGATTGGCAAAATTTATAATATTTTGATTAAGAGCTATCCTACCTTGCTTATCTAATTGAACTATTGATGCATATCTGACTGTATTACGCGTGAAAGATCGATTTATACCGGAGAGAGAGGAAAGCTTCCTTAGTTCATTTTCGATCGCTTGCCAAATGATCAAAGGATATAGCCAAACACATTTATCCATTCCTCTAGTAACAACAAGCGATTGATTATTATCTTTGCTTAATGAAGTGCGGAACTTGGAAGGGATATTAATTCTCCCTTTCGCATCTAGCGTATAGCTGTACTCTCCAATAAATGTGTTTTTATTTAATGTCATACTTTAAATCTTTGGGAAGATAACCCACAACCACCCACAATGTATGTATCTCAACCCACTATTGTCAACAATAATTATGAATAAAATTACTGCTCTATTATGAGGTTAATTGAAACCTATAAATGAAAGTATTGCTTTATTTTTTTGGAGAATACTGTTGGATAGAAATAGTTTTATCTGCTACGGAAATGATTAAGCTAACTGGGTAAATACTTGATTTTAATATATTTAAACTATTTCCATTCAAGTATAAATTTAAGCCCAATGTCTGATTAAATTTTATATTTATTTTATCTTCGAAACGATGAAGGTGGTTGTCACCTATAGGTAAAACCTGCTCAGATTTAACCAAATCGTCTGATTTAATTTCATACCATAAACGCCTATCTGTCGTAAGCGTAATTGAAAAAGGTGAAACTGCTTTTAATGCCTGTTTTGTTTCAGAAATTTTTACATAGCTATCTTTAAGTGTTAAATCACTAATTGGACCCTCCTCTTCAAAGTCGCTTACAAACTCTTTTGGCTTATTTGCCTCAAACTCTTCATTAATCGATAAAATAATATATATTGCAAAAACTAGGGTTAGTATTATAAAAATGCTTTTAATTATATCAGTTCGTATAGAAAGAGATGGTTTCTTTAAAAGCGAAGCTTTCTTTTCTTCATTTTTCTGTTGATTTTCGTCTTTGATGCTTGAGAATAAGATTTTTGAGCTTTTGATAGGCTCATCTTCTATTTTATTATCTTTTGATACTGTTTTATTACCAACAAAAACCTCAAACTCTTCAAGCGCTTCATCTGGATCAACTCCTATTTCTAATGCATAAGCTTTCAAAAATAGACGTATGTATGTATAAGATAATTGATCAAACTTACCCTTTTCGATTGCATTAAGAGCAGAAAGGCTAATTTTAGTTCTTTTATGTATTTCTTCTAAATCTATTTCTTTTTCTAATCGAATAGATTTGAGTTTTTTGTAAAAGTCAGACATTTATTTTATTATTTTAAATTCATTATTATTTATTTACTAGAATCAATAATCTTTTGAACAATTCCGATAAAGGCAAGCCCATCACATTATAGTAGCACACATCAATGCTTTTTACTTGACTAGAAAACCAATCTTGAATGCCATAACTGCCTGCCTTATCAAAAGGTTTATGTTTTTCAATATAAAATGATATTAATTCATCAGATAATGTATTTAATTCTACCGTGGTCAAACAATAAAATGATTGACTAGTTTTTTTACTATAGTTCTGAATTGAAACTCCTGTGAAAACCTTGTGTTTTTCACCTGAAAGCATTTTTAACATACTATAGCTTTCTAATTTATCTTTTGGTTTTCCTAAAATTTGATTATCAAATACAACTACAGTATCTGCACCAATGATATAATTTTCTTTGTAATCTAGGGATACCTTATGTGCTTTCTTCTCTGCGCAATCCTGAACGTAGGCAATTGGATTAAGTTTAGCATCTAACTTTTCATCAATATTGCTTGGCGCAATCTCAAAATTTAAATTTATTTTACTTAAAATCTCTTCTCTGCGAGGGGATTTTGAGGCTAGAATAATTTTTCCAAGACTATTTATTGATTTCATCTTACTATGGCAAGCCTTCCTATATGGTTAATTTTTGTTAAATTATTTTGTGCCTTCATTTGGTACAAATAAACACCATTTGACAATAATTGACCATAATCATCTTTTCCATCCCAATCTATAATATTAAAACCTTCATTAAAAAAACTTGATTGAATAGATTTGATTTTTAGTCCACCAAGTGTGTATATATTTAATTCTACCTCACCAGCAAGAGTTAATTCAAAAGTAAACTGTGTTTTATCATAAAATGGATTAGGAAAATTAAGTACATTTTTAAGTTCAAATTGATCAGACTCCATCAACGTTAAGCTCATTTGAATTTCATTAGGATTATTTGCATTATCCCAGGCTTTAATTGAAAAGCTGGCTTCATTAAAATATGATACTGGAGTATAATTACAAGTGCCTGTTGTTAGGCTATTAACATCGTAAATGAATTTTTCGTTTAGATTTTGTTCTTTATTTTGCAATTCATCAAAAATTATAAGTTCATGTCCTTTTTCTCCGGTTATATTTATTCCGCTTGGATCTGAAATTCTAATTTTGATTTGATCATCTTTTTTAATATGGTCCCCACTCCTTAATAAACGCCCTGTTTCTGTTTCAATTGTAATTATTGGCCCTTCTACATCTGATGATGGAGGGCCAGGAGTCAAGATTATATTTGAAACAGCCCCAATCGCTTCCTGCCCATTATCACCAAGAATATAAAATCTTATTTTTGCAAAATTTTTAGAATATGAAATATCTTTTGGGATACGAAATTTTGGCTGAATTGATTTATTTGAAAAAGTAAATGAACCTCTAAATAGGTTAGTTCCGCTACGTAAAAAAGAAATACTTTCTTTTTGTGAACCGAAATAAAAATTTACAGTCTCTGTTTTATTAGCATCATTCAAAATAAAACTACCTGAACCATTCTGAATATGAGTATTGCTATGTAAGGTTCCCATTTCTAAGGTTGACAGTGTGTCAGGGTCTACATATGCATCTAATATAATATTTTTTGGAAGGGGTAGCATCATTGCAGGATCTCCAAAAAGGTGGAAAAGCTCACCATCTGTACCACCAGTTTTTACCGATTGTAGAATAGAGCCGATTGTTTTTGAGGTAAAATTGTTTTTTTGAAAAATTTCATTAAAAAGCCCATTTAGAAATTGAATATTTCCCGTAACACTGATACCTCTAGATGTGCTAATTATTGCTGAGGCAGCATCCATAGGGGTTCTTATCAATTCTTCTGCAAATGATTCTTTATTGATATTATCAAAGTGTCCCCAATTACATGTACCTGCTATCCATAACGGGAGTTTCATTTTTGTTTTCATTGATTCAATGTCATTTCTTTCATCGCTCAATAAAAGCAATTTTTCTTGAGACCATTGAGTAGAATTTCCATGGCCAATATAGTTGATAATTGAAGTGCCCGAGTTTATTATATCAAATAATTTTTGAGTTGCAGATGGTTTTGTTAAGCCAAATGGAGAGCCATCATTAACTCCTTCAAAATCAACTAAATATAATTTTTTTATTTCCATAAAATCTGGAATTAATTTTGATAACTGCTCTGAATTAGATGTGTGACTTTTTCCAGTTGAAAGCTCAAAACTTTCTTTTTCAGGTCTAGAAGGATCATCGGCTACTAATGCAACTCTTTGCCTCCAGAGACCAGGAGTCAAATTATTTTCAAATTCTATTATTTTTTCGCAGAAATTTTTGACTTCATCTATTGATCTTGCTGGGAATCTACCTGATGACATTTCTGGAATAGTGCCATTAAAAGATACTAAACGGTCATCGGTAGCGTGGGTATTAAGTGTACCGACTTGTATCGTGGGAATGATCATTTTAGATTGCCCTGAAATATTTCTATAATCAAAATCCGCATCTCCCATAAATAATACTGTAGAAGGGGAAGTATTCCAGTTATTTTGAGCCCAATTCAAAAAATACCTAATTGCAATTGGGTCTTTATTGCCCCCTGAAAATTCATCATAAATATTTTCTAGAGAACTATAAAGGGTTTGCGGTCGATGATTTACTAGTGCATTAGATGCGCTCCTAAAGGCTTCAGGTCCAACAATTATATGTTTAGCTTGATTATTTTTTGATCTCAAAATATTCCATTTTTTGTCACCAATCATATTCAATTCTTCTATTTTTAATATATCTTCTGTTTTAAAAATAAAAAATCTTTGAAGAGTATCAGGTGGAATAGAAACTCTTAGGTAAGTTTGTTCTATAGATATAATAGGCCTATTTATTGGGTTGGCATCATTGGAAATATTCCAAACAATCAAATTTTTACCATCAATTATATAAGTGATATCTGATGATTGGATTGAAGAATAAAATTCAAAAGGTTGATCATAAATAAGCTTTCTTTGATAGTTGATATCTAGGAAGTCAAAAATGGGTTCAGAATTTGAACTTTCGGATTCATTTGTGATTCTAAATTCGTTTAAGCCTTTATTTAACAATCCAGCTTCAATGACAAAACTCTTGGTTTTGGGGCCAATATTTGACCAATTCAGTTTTGATAACTGCCTACTGTCTTTATAAAGACTTATTATATGGTTAGTATTTTTGTAACGCGTTTGGGATACTTCATTTCCAATCATTCCAAAAACCCCACTAGCATTGGCTGGAGAAAAGGGGTGAGCTAAATTTACCCCTTGAATCAAAGAGGCACTATATTTTATTGATTGATCGCCCCAAGCTAAGCCTGATTCCTGCGGGTTTGTACTATCAATTTCGTGATGCTTAAATGTTAAACCAAAATTAGCTTCAAGGGGACCATCATTAACAATATTGCCAGTCTTAATTCTTTTTCCGCGGAGTGATGGATCATTAGGAATAATGAGCCAGTATTTACTTTCATCAAAATATACATTTTGGTGCCATTCAACATTATTAAATTGAGTATCGTATCCACTTGTACCTTTGCCATAAAAAAAGATAAAATCGCTATCAGAAAGGTTGCCATCTGATTCTCCATATATTGTCATTGGAATTTCAATCAGATTTAATGGAACTTGTGTTTCATTTATTAATCTTTGAGAAAGATCATAAGTTTTATCTCTTCCATATGAAGAGCCTGTGAACAACATAATGCTTCTTGGGTCAAAATTTGAAGTGGTTCCAAGGAGTGAATTAATTAGTCTTCCATCGATTCTATAAACATTATCCCGATTAATAGTAAAGTTTATCCACAGACCTTCTGGCAAGTTAGGCTCATTTAATTTGTATTTTGATTTTGGCTTAATCCATTCTTTTGCTATTTCCCAATTTATAATCTTAGGAGCAAGAAGTAATCTGTGAATTTCATTTTCACCTCCCCTTTTTACTAAAGTTTTCTCTAGGGGAATTTTTATCAATATTGTTTCATAGTAAGTATTAGGTTCATCAGTTGGAGATATTTGTAGCGTACCCGTAAATAAATCGTTAACTATCTGACTGTGTGTCCACATTATTTTTGATGACTCCCCAATAGGTTCAAATAAATGATTTAATTTAGCTGATTTTTTAATTACAATTTCAGGTAGATCAGAATTCGGAAGGCCAATCAAAACCTTATATGGTTTTAAATCGTTTTTAGATAAGGGATTAGTAGTTATTTTTATAGTCAATTCATCTTCTGAAGAGCTAATAACTTCATAGCTAGATTGAGATTTGAGCATTTGAAATGCAGCAAAAAATAAAATTAGACTTATTCTTTTCATTTATTTAAAAAACACTTAAATGTTATGGTATAAATTGAAAAGTTTTTTTGATTTTTTTTATAAAATTATTATTAAATCGCTCTTATGAAATTGAATACAAGTTTTGATGTACGTAATTTATTAGTGAAGTTTCTTAGGATTTTTACATTTTATACACAAGTTTAGAATAAGGCTATCTTTTATGTTCGATTTTGAAATAATCAAAAAATATTACCAATCAATGCCAGATAAAATTCATTCTATCAAAAAAAAACTTGGCCGCCCATTAACCTTATCAGAAAAAATTTTATATTGCCATCTCAGTTCTAATTTATCGTCTAAAGATTACCATAGAGGGAAATCTTACGTTGATTTTAATCCTGATAGGGTAGCAATGCAAGATGCTACTGCCCAAATGGCTCTTTTGCAATTTATGATGGCGGGAAAAGATAAGGTAGCAGTTCCTAGTACGGTTCATTGTGACCATTTGATTCAAGCTAAAAATGATGCGCAAAATGACCTTAGCAGTGCATTAGATACTAATCATGAGGTTTATAAATTCCTTGAATCTGTTTCAAATAAATATGGAATAGGTTTTTGGAAACCAGGCGCAGGCATCATTCATCAAGTTGTATTAGAGAACTATGCTTTTCCAGGTGGAATGATGATAGGCACGGATAGTCACACTGTAAATGCTGGTGGCCTAGGAATGGTTGCGATTGGTGTCGGCGGCGCAGATGCAGTAGATGTAATGGCTGGCATGCCGTGGGAGTTAAAATTTCCTAAATTAATTGGAGTAAAGCTTATTGGAAAAATGTCAGGATGGACATCAGCAAAGGATGTGATATTAAAATTGGCTGGGATTTTAACCGTTAAGGGTGGAACTGGATCAATTATTGAATATTTTGGGGAAGGAACAAAAACCTTATCCTGTACTGGAAAAGGAACAATTTGCAACATGGGGGCGGAAATTGGAGCAACCACATCAATTTTTGGCTATGATGAAAAAATGGAAGAATATCTTAGAGCGACCGGAAGGGAAGAGATAGTTAGATATGCAAATAACATAGCTGAGCATCTAGTTTCTGATGACGCAGTTATAAACAATCCAAAAGATTTTTATGATCAAGTAATTGAAATTAATCTTTCAGATCTTGAGCCACATCTAAACGGACCGTTTACACCTGATAGAGCAACACCCATTTCAAAAATGCATGAAGAAGCTAAAAAAAATGATTGGCCCACTGAGGTACAAGTAGGCCTTATAGGGTCTTGTACAAATTCATCCTATGAAGATATATCTCGCTCTGTATCAATTGCAAAACAAGCTAATAAATTAGGTCTATCAGTTAATGCTGAATTTACCATTACCCCTGGATCAGAACAGGTGAGGCAAACTATTGAGAGAGATGGTTTTATTGAAGAATTTAATGAGCTAGGTGCAAAAGTATTCGCAAATGCCTGCGGTCCTTGCATAGGGCAATGGTCTAGAGATGGTGCAGAAAAAGAAGACAAGAATACAATTGTCCACTCATTTAACAGAAATTTTGCAAAAAGAGCAGATGGAAACCCTAATACGCATGCTTTTGTTGGATCTCCAGAGCTTGTGACGGCCATTGCAATATCTGGAGATTTAACATTCAATCCTTTAACAGATTATATAACAAATAAAAATGGAGAAAGGGTCCTTTTGGATCCTCCTGAGGGATTTGAGTTACCAGATGATGGCTTTACCGTTGATAATTTAGGTTATTTACCACCAGCAGATAATGGTAAAAGCTTAGAAGTTAAAATTGATCCTGAATCTGAAAGATTACAGCTATTAAAACCCTTTTCTCCATTGAAAGAAATGAATGTTCATTGTTTAAATTTATTGATCAAAACCAAGGGGAAATGCACTACTGATCACATTTCTATGGCTGGACCATGGTTAAAATTCAGAGGCCATTTAGATAATATTTCAAATAATATGCTAACTGGGGCAGTTAATTTTTTTAATGGAGAAGTTAATTTAGTAAAAAATCAACTTAACGGAAAATATGATACTGTACCCAATGTTCAACGAGATTATAAGTTTAATAATATTTTATCCATTGTTATTGGAGATGAAAATTATGGTGAGGGTTCATCAAGAGAGCATGCAGCGATGGAACCTCGCTTCCTTGGCGTTATGGCTGTTTTAGTTCGCTCTTTTGCTAGAATTCATGAAACAAATCTCAAAAAACAAGGAATGCTTGCCTTAACATTTAAGAACAAAAGCGATTATGATTTAATTAAAGAAGATGATGTTTTTGATTTTATTGATTTGGATCAATTTGAAGAAGGAAAGCCTTTGACAATTTCTATTAAGCACAATGATACAACATCAGATCAAATTCTTTGCAATCATACTTATAACCGGTCTCAGATAGAATGGTTCAACGCTGGATCTGCGCTTAATTTGATTCGCTCGCAAGAGTCAAAGTAATAATTTTATGAAAGTCCTCGTAACTGACCCTATTTCTAAATCGGGAATATCTATTTTAGAAGAAGCAAAACTTGATGTTGTACAACTTAATGATGCATCGGTTGATGATAAATTAAATGCTTGTTTAGATGCTGAGGGATGGATCGTTAGGAGTGGTACATCTATAGATCAAAAAGCTATTAAAGCCGCAAGGAGGCTGCGTGCTATAGGTCGGGCTGGTGTAGGGGTAGATAATATTGATATTTCTGCTGCAACACGAAGTGGAATAGTTGTGATGAATACTCCAGATGTAAATACTATATCTGCAGCTGAACATACAATAGCAATGATGCTTGCTTTGTCTAGAAATATTTCTATTGGAGATCTTGAAATAAAACAAAAAAAATGGAATCGTCACCTGCTTGTTGGTTCTGAAATAAAAAATAAGACCTTAGGGATCGTTGGATTAGGAAAAATTGGCAAAGAGGTAATGAAAAGGTGTTTACCATTTGGAATGAATGTAATAGGGTTTGATCCGTTTGTTAATCAAAAGATGTTTAATAAAGAAGAAATTAGGATTGTAGAGCTTGATGAATTAATTAAGAATGCTGATTTTTTAACAATCCATGTCCCTCTCACTGATAAGACTAAGGACCTATTTAATATTAAGCGATTGACATCAATGAAAAAAACGGCTAGAATAATTAATGTTTCTAGGGGAGGAATTATTAACGAACAAGACCTTGCTAAAGCGCTAACTGATAAAAAGATTGCTGGAGCAGCAATAGATGTATTTGAACAAGAACCTGTCGAAAAAGATAATCCTCTTATCGATGCTCCCAATATTCTATTAACGCCACATTTGGGAGCTTCTACGAGAGAAGCCAAAGAAGGGGTTAGCATTTCTATTTGTGAACAGCTGAGGGATTTTTTACTTGAGGAAAAGCTTAGTAATGCTATAAATATGCCAATCTCAGATTTATCCACTATTAAGGAGATTCAGTCAAGTTTGGACCTTGCAGAAACGATGGGAAGATTGCAAGACCAGCTAAACCCTGAAGCTATCAAGAAAATTCAAGTTGAATGCTCGGGCTTATTAGAAGACTCAAAACCTATAGCATTAGCTTTTCTTAAAGGCTTTTTAGGTAAAAGAATTCCAGAAAGAATAAACTATATAAATTCCGAAGCGCTTGCTGTTGATCTTGGTATTAAAATTGAACATAGCTACACAAACGATAGCGGATCATATACTAATTTGATCAGAACCCGTGTTTCAGGGATATCTAAACCTACTCGAATTGCAGGATCTGTCTTTGGTAGAAATAAACCAAGATTAGTTAATATTCTTGGATTTGATATTGATGTCAAGCCGTATGGATATATGTTATTTGCAAAAAATAAAGATGTTCCCGGAGTTATTGGTAAAGTTGGCACTATTCTTGGGGATTTTAATGTAAATATTGGAGGATTTATACTTAGTAGGGCTGAAAAAGGTCAAGCTTTTTCAGTGGTCCGAGTTGACAATATGATTTCAGATGAAAATTTATCTGAGCTAAGTAAAATACCAGAAATTATATCATTAAAACAGCTTACCTGCGATGAACATTCCAGTTGACAATAAAATTCGGATTGCTGGCGGAGGTATCGCAGGTCTTTCGACTGCGATTTATCTTCAATCAAAAAATAATCCTACTGTAGTTTATGAAAAGGAATTAAAAATAGGCCAAAGCCGTCATGGCGATTTTGAAGGATTAGAAAATTGGATATTCAATGATCGCATACATTCTTCATTTAAAAATATTGGCTTTGATTTTAATAAAATTCAGTCTACACCAATAAGTAGTTTTTATGTACACACCACACATCAAAATCCATTGCATGTTAAAAGTAAAATCCCATTTTTCTTTTTGGTAAGCCGCGGGTCAAAATCGATAGATTTAGACCACCAATTATTTTTGCAATGTAAAAAAGCTGGAGTTGAATTCAGGTTTGGATCAAAAACTCCTAGCACCTGCGATGTAATTGCAACTGGAACAAGAAAAGCATCGGCATACATTCAAGGAATTAATTTTAATACTGATTTAAAGAACCAGGTTCATTTATTGCTTGGAAAAAAGTTCGCACCCAAAGGTTATGCATATCTTATTATTCAAAATGGACACGGGACGATTGCATCGGCGTTTAAAAAAACAAAAAACACTCAAGAAAGATTTCTTGAAAACTGTATAGAATATTTTAAATCAAAAAATATTAATTTTTCTGAAGCTAAAAAATTTAGCAGTCGAGGTAGTTTTTCTCTCCCCTTTGGACAAATGAATCTACCTATTTTAGTTGGCGAGGCTGGTGGTTTTCAAGATTATCTTTTTGGTTTTTGAATGAGAATGTCTATGCTGTCAGGACTAGTTGCAGCAATGCGGTTAAACGATGAGCATTCAAAAGCAAAAAATTTATTTAAAATTATTAATAGAAAAAGAAAGCTCTCGTTTGTAAACCGAACCCTTTATGAGAAATTGAATGATAAACAAATGTATTTTTTAGCTAAAAAATTTTCTTGTTCAAAAGAACCGCTATCCATTCTTTCAGAATCATATAAATGGAGTTTAAAAACAGTTTTTAGATGGTTAAATTATAAAAATCGATATGAAGTACGTCATACTTAGAAGTATTCAAATTCTTTCATTGCTGATTGTTTTATCAGGGCTAGCGAAAGGAATTGGAGAGAAAAATGTAACCCTAGAAATTAATGCTTTAATTATTGGATCAGGCTTATTTTATTTAGCAAATTTGTTGCTGAAGAAGAATTAATAATCGAAATTAAGAATTACAAAAAGAGTTAATTATGTCAAAGATATGGAATGATCTAAAATCAAATATGAAAGATTGGAGCAATGCTGCTGTTGAGAAAGCTGAAGAAGTAAGCAAGGTTGCTGTTGCTAAAACCGAAGAATTAACAAAAATAAGTAAAATAAAGTTAGTGATTCATCAACTTCAGCGAGATAAAAATAAAGAAATTTTTGCTCTTGGGAAATTGGTTTACAACCATTCTAAAGTAGCTAATATGTCAAACTTTACTGGAAATTCAGAATTTTTCTCCCATGTTGAGAAAATTGATAGCTTAAATGCGCAAATAGTTGAAAAAGAAAATGAAATTAATAAAATTAAAACAGAGACAATAGATGATTCTGAAATTTCAGAATCAAATACTCAAGATGATAGCGAAGAATTAGACTCTGCTCAAGATTTAGATGCGTCCTCAGGCAAAGTTGATGAAGAATAATTTATTTTTTTGAGTATTTAGACGTTTTTCGTAATATTCACTTCCATTTTATGAAAAAATATGTTTCGTAGAAAAAAGAACACAAATAAATATCATAATTATATTATCGTATCTGAAAAAGATAGCGGTGTACGTAATTATCATTTTTCCAGAAAGTTTGCATTAATTGTTATTGGTATATCTGTATTATCAATTTCTACAATTTTATTTTTTACTGCAAATGCTCTCACGGGTGTTTTATATAAAACTAAAATGACCAATCTGAGGTCGAGCTATGAGCATTTATCAGAAACACTAGTATCTTTACAGTCACAGCTTGACAATGTGTCAGGTGAAGTAGGATCAATAGAAGAGAAAGATGAAGCCATTAGGACTTATGCTGGCTTACCGCAGATAGATAAAGATGTAAGAAAATTAGGAGTAGGTGGTACCGATTTTAAAATAAGTACAATTGATGATATCCCTAATGATATAACTAGTAGGATAACTGAGATTGAAATGAACGTAAATGCACTTTCAAGAAAAGTTAAGCTTGAATTAAATAGTTATAACAATTTATATGAAGTTGTTCGCAATCACTCAGATAATTTAAAATTTGTACCTTCAATTAGGCCTGTTCAAACAGGGTATTTAGGTTCAGGTTTTGGTTATAGAGAAGATCCATTCAATGGAAATACTAGGTTTCACTATGGACAAGATATTGCTGTAAATAACGGAACAAAAGTATATGCACCTGCAGATGGGAAAATTCGTTTTGCTGGAAATCAGGGCGGCTATGGAAAAGTAGTTAAAATTGATCATTCGAATGGTTATAGAACTTTGTTTGCTCACCTATCAAAGATAAATGTCAAACCAGGAGCAAAAGTAAAAAGAGGAGATTTAATTGCTTTAAGTGGTAACACAGGTAGAACTGCTGGTCCTCACCTGCATTACGAAGTTCACCATTATGGAGCGCCTCAGAATCCATTAGATTATTTTTTCTCAGGCTACCTCAAGTAAGCCTTTTTCCTCTAGTTTTCTTTTCATAATTTTCATCTAATTTATGCAGAAATCATATTTTATAGAAACCTATGGATGCCAAATGAACGTGGCTGATTCCGAATTAATTTCATCAATGCTGATCGGTGCTGGCTATGTTGAAACAAAA
>PASZ01000016.1 GCA_002712245.1 Fidelibacterota bacterium
AATGCAAAATGTAATATTGGAACAACTTGTTCAGTATAATCCATACCAAAACCTTCCATCATTGCTTCAGGGGCAAAAGCACCACCCAAGATCATAAAGCCCATTAGCCCCGCATAGATCCTCATTAATAATTGTAAGTTCATATTATACTCCTTTTCTTTATTAATATAATTATTTGCGACTTGCCTCAGCAATTTGTTTAAAATTTATACGTTTATAATTAAACTTATATTCATTTAATAAGTTTTTCCCATATTCTTCCACCCAGTCATTATGCAATGCCAATTCAATATTTGATGGAGCGATAATATTAAATTGCACATCATAGTTATCTTTGAGCGAGCCTGGTAGAGCAATATTTCTAGCATAATGGAAATTATCTATCAAATTTATATGCGGTTTTAAATCAACAAATAGTTGCTGGCCGGATTTTGAATTTTTTAAAGTAGCGGTTATGTACAAATATGGAATAAATCCACCAGGCGTTGCGCCTTTTGGGATTTGTTTATCATCCCAATTTACCCTTGCTTCTATATGTACATGAGTTTGATCTTCATCAAGATGCATTGCAGATGGATAAATTTTATCTTTAACAGCGCCTTCAAAAATAAAAACTATACCCGGAGAAACCTTTTCTTGGCCGATAATTAATTCAGGTGTTTGAATGAAACTAAGTAATAACGAAATAAAAAAAATCACTGGCAATCTTTACATAAGACAAAGAGCTGATGAATATGACGAATCATTTTAAGTCCTAGCTTATCAATGATCTTATCTTGTTGGCTTTCAATTTTATCATCAACGAATTCATCAATTCGTCCACATTGAACACAAATTATATGGTCATGATGATCAGAATTGACCTTGTTTTCGTATTTTGCCGGACTATCGCCAAGTTCAATTTTTCGAATCAAATTATTTTTATGTAAAACATCGATTGTTCTATAAACTGTAGCACGAGATACATTAAGGTTATTTTTTTTTAAAGCAGAATAGATTTGCTCCGCGTCTCGATGATCATCATTAGATTTTATTTCATCCCATACAGCTTGGCGTTGATTTGTATGCCGAAGACCTTCTTTTTTTAAAGCATTGCTAAGGAGTTTTTTTGTTGCCATAACTAATGTTTAATTTAGCGATTATTCACATTTGAAATAATACTAAATCAATTTATTAACTAACCTTTGGGGGTATCGACTTTCTTTAGATTAGCAAATTTTACAACTAATTTCTTTTTCAAACCGTCTTTAAACTCTATCCCAACTCTTTGGTTTTCACCCTGCCCGCTTAAGGCCATAACTTTTCCTATTCCAAAAATAGCATGCTCTACATAGTCGCCAACCTGAAAATCATCAAATAATACTACCGTTCTACTCACAGCTGTTTTGGTATGCTTACCAGCCTTGCCGCCTATTACTTTTCTTGTAAGAGCTGAGGTAAATTTAATTTTCTCTAGATTTTCATCAGGGACTTCATTGATAAAACGTGAAGCGATCCCATAAAGATCATCTGAGCCCATTCTTCTCCTATTATTGGCATACATCAAATAAGCTTTATCCATTGCGCGAGTTACGCCAACATAGAATAGGCGTCTTTCCTCTTCAAGCGTTTCATTTGAATCTAGTGCGGAATATAATGGAAATAGACCATCTTCAAGACCCGTTAAAAAAACTACGGGGAATTCTAAACCCTTAGAGGCATGTACGGTCATCATAGTTACTCTATTTGCCTGATCATTCCACTGATCTAAATCCGTTAAAAGTGATACTTCTTCAATAAATTGAGATAAACCACCATCAGGATTTCGCTTCATGAAATCATCCACGCTTTTTATAAACTCTAAGACGTTCTCAAATCTTTCACTATCTTCTGGAGATGAGCTTTCGTGATAATATTTTTTTATTCCAGATTCTTCAACCAAAGCTCTAACCAATTCACCTGCATTTAACTTTGGCAATAGTTCATTATATTTTGAAATAACATTGTAAAAAGTATTAAGTGCATCGGCCTGCTTTCCGCGAATACCCATATTTTCAGGACTATTTAGTACTTCAATCATTTCAATTTTTCTTTTTTCCGCCTCTTTGACGCACTTATCAACCGTCTTAAGTCCAATCCCTCTAGGGGGAAAATTGACTACTCTCCTAAGTGAAATGGTATCTTTTGAATTCAATATCAGACTCAAATATCCTATGAGATCTTTAATCTCTTTTCGCTCATAAAACCTAATACCGCCTACAATATTGTAAGGAATTCCAGACCTCCGGAATGCATCCTCGATAGCTCTCGATTGAGAATTTGTTCTGTAGAGGATTGCAAAATCACTAAAATTTCTTTTTTCTAATTTGATTTCCTTCTGAAGGGCACTGATAATTGCATCGGCCTCCTCCATCTCATCATTGGTTTGCATCAATCCTAATTTTTCACCTTCGCCATTATGAGCAACCAATTCTTTAGGGGCTCTTTTGTGATTATTTTTTACAACAGAATAGGCTGCATCTAGGATGTAGCTTGTTGAGCGATAGTTTGTTTCTAGCTTAAATATTTCACACTTTTTGAACGTTTTTTCAAAATCAAGAATATTACTAATATCAGCTCCTCTCCAACCATAGATTGATTGATCGTCATCGCCAACAACACAAATCTGNTGATGTTTTTTTGCTAAACTTTTCACAAACATGAATTGAGGTTTATTTGTATCCTGATATTCATCAACTAAAATATATTTCCATAATTTTTGATACTTTTCAAGTATCTTTGGATGTTTATCAAATATTTCTAGTGGAAGAAGCAACAAATCATCGAAGTCTACAGCATTATTCTTTTCCAGGGCTTTTTGATACTGTTCATAGAGCTCTGCATATTGCTTATCAATCATTATCTTAGCTTTTTTCTTTGCTTCCTCAGGATCGATAAGTCTGTTTTTAAAATAACTAATCTTAAATCTTAAATCTTTTGGTGTAATATAATTTTTTGGAAAATCCATTGGCTCAAGCAATACTTTTACAAGAGAAACTTGATCTTGAATATCAAAAATAGAAAATTCAGAAGTATATCCAAGGTTATGAATTTCAGAACGTAAGATTTTTGCGCAAACCGAATGAAAAGTCCCCATTGTAACCATAGCACTTTTACCTTTTATAATCTTATTTACCCGCACGCGCATTTCATCAGCAGCTTTATTTGTGAATGTAAGCGCTAGAATATTTTCTGCTTCAATTAAATTATTATTAATTAAATGGGCAATCTTTTGAGTTAATACCCTTGTTTTTCCGCTGCCCGCTCCTGCAAAAATAAGAACAGGTTTTCCAAATGACTCGACAGCAGCTTTTTGTGCGCTATTCAATTTTGAAGTAGACATACTAACTATTATTGACCTTTTTTGCTTTTCTCATTTTTCTTCTTACTTTCTGAAATGCGCGCTTAGCCCTATTGTGTTCTTTTTCGGTTTTTGAAAAAGTATGATAACCATCCCCCTTTGCGACGAAATAAAGAAAGTCAATCTCTTCCGGATATAAAGCAGCTTTAATAGATTCTAAACCTGGATTATTTATTGGACCGGGTGGCAATCCATGATTTAAATAAGTATTGTANGGTGATTTTATTTTTAAATCTTTATTTAATAGCCTTCTAGGTGAATCATCAATAATGTATTGAATAGTGGGATCTGCTTGCAAACGCATTCCTTTTTTCAAGCGGTTATGGTACACCCCTGAAATCCTAGGTCTTTCAGAGTCATAAATCGCCTCACCTTCAATAATCGATGCCAAAGTTAAGACTTCATTTTCGCTCAAATTTNTTTTCAACATTCGATCGTACATTTTTTTTGTTACATTTTTTTTGTACTCAGATACCATTTTATCAATGATTTTTATTGGTGATATATCTTCAGCAAACTGGTAGGTATTTGGAAAAAGATAACCTTCAAAGGAAGTGCTTTTAATATCCCATTTACTTAATAGGGCTTTACTCGTTGAAGCATTTAGAAAACTTTTTTTGTCAATTTTTAAGCTAGAGTGTAGTTTTTCAGCAATCTCATCAATAGACCATCCCTCCAAAATTGTTACTTTTTTTGAAACATTTACACTATTAATGAGCTTATTTACCAAACTGTAATTTGTGGAAACGTTATCTATGTTAAACTTTCCAGCAGGAATATCTTTTTCATAGCCAAGCATCTTTACGGCTAGTATAAAAGATGATTTATTTTTAATCACTTTTTTATTATAGAGATCAGTTGAGATATCAATCAAGGTAGATCCTTTTGAGATAGATATACTAATGGCATCATCTGTATCACTTTGCGGCCAAAGTAATATGATTGCGTAGTAGGCTAGCATGCCACTCAAAACAGAAATTGCAATGATTTCTATCAAGAAATGGCTAAAATAAAATTGAATTTTCTTGAGCATAAACGGGGGCGAAANTTATTAATAATGAACCATAATTACAAATTATATAATCTTTAATAGTTTTAAGATCTTTTTAAAATTTCAGAAAAAATAATTGGCACCCCTTTTAAGAAAGCGTAACTTCGTCGTCGGAATGAGTGATGACAATAACAAAAACAAAATGAACCTTTTCGATGGCTGGGCCTTTGGTAAAGTAAATTATATACTTTTCGGATCAGGTTTGATGCTGGTCATTTTTGGATATTTTTTTATGGCAAAAGGAGCTGTTGATAGCTTTCAAAGCATAACCATAGCACCAATTATGCTTTTTTTAGGATATATTGTAGTTATTCCAGTTGCCTTGGTATATAGAGACAAGCGGAGAGAGAAATAAAATAATTTTGGGGCTGTAGTTCAGTTGGTTAGAACGCCGGCCTGTCAAGCCGGAGGTCGCGAGTTCAAGTCTCGTCAGTCCCGCAGCAAACCCCGTCAATAGATGGGGTTTTTGTTTTATGCCCTGTATTTGAGCTAGANGCGTTTCATTTTATTATTCTTTACTAGAGATTATCGTACGTGTGATTGCTGATGCTAACAAGCCTGTGGGGACTGCTACAATCCCTATTCCAATTAATACTATGATCGAGGTAAAAGCTTTACCTNCAACAGTCACAGGATAAACATCTCCATAACCTACAGATGTTAGCGTAGCTACCGCCCACCACATAGAGTNAAAAATAGAACCAAAATTTTCAGGCTGCGCTTGATTTTCAAAGTAATATATACCAACAGATGCAATGTATAAGATAAAGAAGGTTGCAATAATAAAAATTGTTAATTCTGCCTTTACCTTTCTAAACGCAAGCTTAAATGTTGTAATTGCAGATCCATCTCTAAACAATTTAAACAGTCTAAGTAGCCTTAGAAGTCTAAATATCCTAATTGACCTTAGATCCAAACCAGATTGGAGATAAAAAGGTAAAACAGCTAATAAATCAATCAATCCTGTAAAAGAAAAAATATAATTTTTAAATGGCTTACGTATAAATAAAATTTTTAAAACATATTCAAACGAAAAAATTATTACAATAATTATCTCCAANAATCCTAATATGCGCAAGGTTGGTTGGGTAAGACTTGGCAATGTTTCAATCGAAAAAGAAACAAGGGAAATGATGATTAAGAATTGGATTAGGTTATCAAATATTTTTCCTGATCCACTATCAGGATTCAATACCATTTCTTTTAATCTTTCTTTAAAGCGCTTCATCATAAAAAATATATCTACTCAATATATGATTGTAAACCTGTTTTTTTATTTAAAAAATATGCCCAAAGAATACCGCATTTAATAATAACCCATTTGTACCATACCAAAATGCTCTAAATGCGGGATTATCAGCAAACATAACTACATGTCCCCTTCCTTGTTTTTTGGCGATAATTGAGGCTGTATCTTTAATACCAGCTAATTTTTCTTCCGATACATATCCACTCAACAAGGGCTTGCTTGTATATCTTCCAACATTAGCTGCGGCAGACTCTGATAGCTTAAAGAATGTATACCCTCTTCTGAACACAGGGTGTTCATTTCTATATCCATATCCTACTGGATGTGTATTATCAATATTAATATTAAAAATAGCACCACCAATTCTCTGCGCTCCAGTCACTAGGCGAACCTGGTCATAGGGGATATCTAATGCTAATTTTTGATTCTCTACTAGCTCCTCATTTATCACATTGTTATCTACAATCCATTTAGATCCACTTTGAACTGAAATCAATGTTCCTCCATTACTGACCCACTCTTTTAAATGATTAACATCTACACTATCCATATTGGAGTAATTTCCATCTGGAAAAATAATTGTATTGTATTTTGAAAGTTTATTTCGATTCAAGTTTTCAGCATTTAGCCTTGAAACAGGTATTTTCATTCTATTATCTATTAAATGCCAAATCTCCCCTGATCCATACGCAGATGTTCCTGCGCCAGATAATAAAGCTACATGAGGTTTCTTTAAAACACCTTGAAAGGCTCCACCAAGATCAGGGCCGATTGGGGTAGAGGCAGAATTAGTGGCATAGATTTGAACATGATCATCTGAGACTAATTTTTCCATTAATCTATGCAATTCAGCTGCTGTAATTATCGCATCTGCATCGCGCTGCACAACAGGAATAACAATCGTCCCTCGTTTAAATTGCATGGTTTTACCTGCTACTTCTGCACTAAAAGGCGCTGTAGTAATTCTGGGTAGAATACCGCTATCAAGAATTGAGTAGAGGCTTTTGGGGTTGAAATAACGATTCCANGGCATCAGATAGGCGGAAGCTGCTTTTCCACCAACNAATTCACCNCCATCCAAATTCATCGCNTTCAGCTTTGCGCCAAGAAACGCATCCGGTTTTTGCTTTACCTCATAATAATCAACTCCAAATGCTAGCGGTAATGTCCAGGNAGAAACATCATAAAAAAGGGAATCTTCAAAAGTATTTACTTTTTCCATTACCCCAGCTATAAAACGCGTTTGGGGTTGGTTGGTAGGAATAATTACAGCTTCACCCTTACTAAACNTTTTCCCTTTAACTGTCATCGATTTTTTTAAATCATACGCATCCACGCGATGGCTTTGTAAAGTTTTAACTAGCATCTGCGCACGTGTTCTATTTTCTTGTAAATTGATTAAATACCCTTTGGTCTTATTTTTTGTTGCCACCGCTGATGAGGTAGCATAAAAATCTCTCTGATACTTTAAGAATTCTTTTCTTAATGCAACCAATCCATCAATCGCTCCAAGGGTAGCCATATACTGGTTTCGAACTGTAAAGGCATAGGTAAGTCTACCCTGGTTGCTTTCGGTTTCTAGTGCACGTGATGAGCCTTGTTCAAATAAAATGCCCACAGAACCATGGATATCGCCATAGGTTGATCCTTTGCCGTAATAAAAATCATCATAAGACTGTTCAGAGTAATACATGGATTGAATGTCATCCAATCGCTTAGCAAAAAATGGGGCGATCTTGTAAGTTAACTCCACACCTTCTTTTGGGGTATTTGGATTGGTTCTGCTTTTAATACCAGGTTGAAAGAAAAATGTAGAATTACCTCCCATCTCATGCGCATCAAGTAAAAATTGTGGCCTCCAATGGTGAAACAATCTAACGCGACCTTGGCTTTCTGGTTGGGTAACTGGCATCCAGTCTCGATTTAGGTCAAACAAATAATGATTGGTTCTACCGCGCGGCCATGGCTGACTATGTTCGCGATCCTGCGTATCAATAGTTGGTACGACCCCACGGTTTCCGTTAGCCCAATTTGCAAAACGGTCGCGACCATCTGGATTGAACATAGGATCAATAATTATAATTGTATTTTTTAAGATTTGATCTATCTCATCTCCTTGACCTGCTGCTAAATGATGGAGGAGTAAAACTGCAGCTTCCGCCCCACTTGCTTCATCACCATGAATCGAAAAACCTAGATACGCNACTAAAGGCATTTTATCTAGATTCTTATTTTTCATCTGATTGGGCATATCAGAAATCTTAACGTTCTCAAGTCTTAGATTCTCTAAATTCTTATGATTATCAGGATGAGTCACAATAACATGTATCAATCTCCTGCCCTCATGGCTTCTCGCATGATCATCTAAAACTACTCGATCACTAAGATTGGCAATCGATTCAAAATAATTTACCACCTGGCTCGTACGGGTATGCCTATCGCCGATTTTATGACCTATGACATCTTCAGGTTTTGGAATTGACAGATTGTAATTGATACCTGCAAACTGCATTGGTAAATCTATTTTCTGCTGAGAAAAAATAGTTGAAATAAATAAAACTTGAAAAATTAACCTCATTTTCTGCTCCTAAATAAAAATGTTTTCGATAAAACAAATTAAAACAACAAGGGAAATTAAGCTATATATATGAGAGGTTTATAATGTATAGAGGCCCCTAAAAAAGGGGCCTCTATATAGATACTTAGTAGTTGCCGACCTCCAAAAAGGCTAACATCTAGTCAGTTTAATTTGCTGGCTTTTTCTTGGAGGCCAGCGGTCTACTATTTATAGACACCTGATCACCTCCTTCCTAAATTGTTCGATTGAAATTAGTTAAGAAAAAAAATACGACTCAAGATTAATTTTTAAATTTTCATATTTTTTTAATCCAATGATGAAAGATTGAAGAATAAATTGCCTGCTTTTTTATCTCCTACTTCAAAGAATTTTTTTAGTAATACTTTTATGCTATTAAACGCTAGGTCATCCCATGGGACCTCATCATAATCTGCAAACATAATATCATTGATCTCATCACCCATTGCTGTTGATGTATCTTTAAGTTTGCAGTGAAAATAAAAATGAACCTGGCTAATATGTGGCACACTGTAGATCATAAATAAGTTTGAAGGTAAGGGCTGTATGCCCACCTCTTCCATCGCTTCGCGCTGTGCACCTTCTAAAAGCGTTTCTCCATTTTCCATAAAACCAGCTGGTACAGTCCAATAATTCATTCGGGGTTCGGTATTTCTTTTACACAGCAATACCTTGCCTTCATAAGAAGCGATAACGCCCACAATATTGTTCGGGTTTACATAATGAATATATTGACAGCTAGGACAAACATCCCGCAGTCGATTATCTAAGAGAGGTATGATCGATTCTGTTTTTGCACCACACCGAATACAATACATCACTTAATTAGCTCGATTGTATTTTTTCAAGATCTCCATCAATTTTCCATGTGGTAACGCATAGGCTTTGTTATTATTAATTCCCTCCATTGTTTCTGCAGCTATCATTGCATTAATGATTGATTCTTCAACTACTTGAACAGTTGCTTCAAAAAGTGGAGAAATTTTATCATTGGGAAAGGTTTTTACAGAGCCTGAATTTTTTCGATTGAATGCTTTTGGATTTGCCGTGGAAAAGGCCAAGAATATATCCCCCGAACCATTCGACCCTCTGCCTCCAACGGCCCCAATTCCAAGTGGGATTCTATGAGCAATGCGCTTTAATTGATGCGGAAATAAAGGCGCATCGGTAGCAACAATCGCAATGATGGAACCATCTCCTTCTTGGCGCTTATTTGCAGGCGGGGCATTGAATACAAGATTCAATGTATCCTTTAGCTCCTTGCCAACAGGTACACCACTAATTGTAAGATTTCTCCTACTGCCAAAATTAGATTGTACGATCGCACCAAGAGTATAGGTTTTGTTATTAATTTTAACTTTTCTCGATGAGGTGCCTATACCTCCTTTAAAACCAAGCGTAAGCATTCCTGTTCCACCGCCAATATTACCTTCAGCAACCGGTCCTGATTTTGCATTTTCAATTGCTTCATAAACATGTTTTTCTTGTACGTGAAATCCATAAATATCATTTAAAAAACCATCATAAGTCTCCCCAACAACAGGATATGTATACCACCACTTATCATCACCGTACCAATTGGTATCCACAAACCATTTCAATACCGCATCCCTCACAACACCCACACTATTAGTGTTCGTGATCATGATTGGGGTCTCAAGAAAACCAGATTCAGTTACCCAGGTTGTTCCTGTCATTTCACCATTTCCATTCAAACTATACCAATTTGCATACACAGGATTAAACTTTTTTCCTCTGGGGAAAATAGCTGTAACTCCAGTCCTGACAGGGCCTTTTCCGATTTCATTTTTCCCGCTACCAATAATTATTGTACTGTGTCCAACCTCNANACCTTTTACATCAGTAATAGCATTAAACTTGCCTGTAGTNCCTTCAAATTGAANACCTATATCGCGAGCACGGGGTTTTTGACTAAACGNTATTGANNAGANTAANGTAATTATAATAATACTTTTCATTGNGNTNCCTTAANTGTTTCTNTCCANTTGTANACGATAACGTATAGCATTTCCAAATAAACAGAGACCGCTATTAACTACTNCCAATGCAAGCGTACCAAACCAGAAAAACGGCTTATTTTCATATTTTAATATAATGGCTTCGCCAAGCAGTGAAAGGCCAAACCCAAATAGNACTAAACCGCTAATAGAAAAAGCNAACCATTTTATTTTCATCATCTATTTTAAATAGCTAGGCTGCTTATAAACAACNCCATCTTTCATNACGAACACTACATTTTTTGTAACGGCTATATCTTTCAGTGGATTNCCNTTAACCGCAACAATATCTGCNNTCATTCCCTTTTTTATTTTACCTAGATCTTCTTGATTTAAAACTTCTGCAGCTATGCTAGTTGCAGCAAAAATTGCATCGATAGGTTTCATTCCAGCTTCAACCATGTAAACAAACTCATCTGCATTTTCTCCATGNGGGGAAACACCCATATCGGTTCCAAAGGCAATTTTNACACCTTCTTCNTAGGCCATGCCCAATGTTTTTTTGATNTTGGGTCCAATCTCAAGCGCTTTNGGTCGTACAATTTCAGGAAAATATCCAGGTTCTTTGGCTTTTTCATAAACAAACTCACCAGCAGAAACTGTGGGAACATAATAGGTTCCGTACTTCTTCATCAGTCTTGCAGTTGGCCTATCCATTAATGTGCCGTGCTCGATTGTACGAACGCCTGCCCGAATAGCGCGCTGCATTCCTTCTACGCCATGCGCATGTGCTGCAACATGCATTTCATAGTCNTTTGCTGTTTCAACAATGGCTCTAATTTCTTCTTCTGTGAATTGAGGATTTTGACCATTCTTGGCAACACTTAANACCCCGCCGGTTGCGGTGATCTTGATCAGATCCGAGCCATCTTTGTATCGTTGTCTNACTGCTTTCATTGCATCATCAACNCCGTTAACAACGGCNTCATGNGGTCCGGGATCCCCTCGGAACTTGCGGTTTAGCCCACTGGAGGGATCTGCGTGTCCACCGGTCGTACCAATCGAACGGCCCGCAGAAAAGATTCGTGGACCATTTATATAGCCATTNTNNACCGCATTTCTTGCNGCNAGCACTACTTCNCCTCCAACATCGCGAACCGTAGTAAANCCNGCGAGCAGTGTTTTTTCTATCCANGGGACAGATCTATACGCAAAATCCTCTGGATTTAAATAGAAATCTTCACTGTATGATTGCGGACTTGACTGCGATCCCAGATGCACATGCAAATCCATCCAACCTGGGGTAACCGTAGTATTTTTTAAATCGATTACTGTATCGTTTGGCTTTGCTTTCGTATAGCCACTTTTTACATCTATAATAACTCCATCTTCAATTACGATGGTTTGTTTNGTTTTAATTTTTTTNGNTACACCATCAATCATTGACCCNGCATGAATCAANNTTTTCTGCGCAAATAANANACTTGNATAAAAAAGAATTGTTGTTACTATTATAATTAAATGTCTCAATTTAANATCTCCTTTATTTNTCAATCGGACCCAAAGGNCTATTGCAATTTTCAAGCTCATTNGCGGTNTAGGCCCAGTCCATNANCATCCACCTATTATCTACCCTNGTNANTGTNAANGATTCNGCNCCACAATGAGAAAACTTTCCATTCAAATGAAAATCATAGGTNGTCCANGCAACAGCCAAATCNCCTCGATANATGATTATCGGATCCCACATACGCTCGAAGTAATCGGTTGATTGATCTCCTGTCTGTTTAAAAAAATCNGAATTAGATCTGAAGCTCATACCATCTTTACGCACCCTAAAGACACGACCTTCTTCTAGTACNTGCAATTTTGCTTTTTCTAAATCATTGGTNCTGATTGCAAGCAACATCTCTTTTACTACATNTTCAATACTATCCGTTGTTGCATCTGATTTTAAACGCACAGANTTCATTGTAGATCGNTCAACATTTCCNCANGNATAAAATAAAATAAATGATAGGATAAAACTTTTCATGTGCAATATTTGGTTACTTGTAAGCAATTGGAATTAGTATTTCGTTTTTTCGAAATGGAGGTATTGTTGTCGGACCATTGTATTGCGCCACGCAAACATCTCCGGCCACCTCAATATTTTTTTCTTTTAACTCATCTAANAGGATATNGATATAACGATTTGCCNTTCTTTCTGTNGCCCACCCTCCAAATTTAATAACAGCCATTACGCCTAAACTCTCTTCCTCAACATTCACACTTCTCAAATTTGGACTTGGCAAAGATTCNAGCTTATGTTTGCTGGGCATCACAAAATGAACCTTATGCGGCTTGGTTTGATCAGAAGGTATTTCAGTAATCACAGGTGCGGTCATTGCAATTTTCATCTCCTTATCNTTACCNCCAAAAATATAATTCGCAATACGTCTAAATCCGGTATAGGTAGCAACTCTATATTCATCGTTTATTGTGGTGTACGCAGTAATAACAGTACCATAATCTCTTATCTCAAATCTATTGTATNTTTTNATCANNCGATANGTNGGTGTTTCGATCGATTGCGAACTAATAGCNAGCATTAACATAATGTTGAATATAAAAATCATATTTATTTTTTATTAAAGAAAATATTATTTANTGTGCCAGAATTTGCTTCAATGATATCCAATCNACCATCACCATTTACATCNCTCAATGCAATCCCATAGGTNATANGGTTANNAGAAAAACGTNNTGATGAATACTTACCCAAAGTATTNATAAATAATTGATTCTTCTTTCCATTNATTCCGGNAACAATATCCATATCTCCATCTTGGTCTAGATCGCCTACCGCAATNGTCATTGTTTTATCATTNGGATTACCAAANGTAAGAGATTCTTGAAATTGATCNACTTTGCTATTAAAAAAGATCNTATTCTTTTCTCCTATATTTGCAGCAACAATATCCAGCATTCCATCNCCNTTCATATCTNCAACNNNAATTTGCCTGGTCTCATCTGANCCGCTACCAAAAATCATNGATTTTGAATAGNCTGGTCCAAAGTATATGCGATTGGGCTGTGCNTTTCTATTGGCTAAAATNAGGTCGNTTTTTCCATCATTATTGATATCCTTNGCAGCAANNGAAATGGTNGCTTCATTTTTTTGNCCNAAAGANATTTCTNTNTNAAAANTTCCACGTCCATTATTNAAATAAATATAGTTTTGAGTTTTTCTATTTGCTTCAANAATATCAATNTAACCATCNCTATTTATATCTGCNAGGCAGACGCNTCGCGTGTTTGATNTCTGCCTTCCAAANCTACCNNTAANNGTAAAATTTCCCTTACCATCATTTTTAAATACTTGATTTTTTATACGATCATTAGCGACAATTATATCAAGATCTCCATCGTTATCTATATCTGCAAGCGGNACCATATAAGATGTNGTCGCTTCAGCNCCTAATANTTTACTTCTGCGAAAAAAACCAGTNCCATCATTGAAGAAAATCTGGTTGAACTCCGACCAATGCCGNCCATTTGCAACCACNATATCAANATCTCCATCNTTATCCAGNTCNCCTGAACTTATGCTNGCGGTCAAATNTTTTTCTGTACCAAGCGTAGCATAGGGATGGGCAATCAAATCAATAGACTGTGCACCAAGTACGCTTAATATAAAAAAAACCCAAAAAATTTTCATTTACTTCATATGGTAAGTAAAATTGATCAAAGGAACAGGTGTGCCTCCCATGTCCTTGCTAAAGAAACCACCAATATCAACCGCTATCCTTCTTCCAATAAATCTTCCTGAAATAGCTACAGGTAAGCTTGATGGATCATCCACCTCAGGAGGGAGCCAGTATTCAGCTACAATAGCAAACGAATTTGATATGCGTTTATTACCAGATAAGACTATAATAGGTTTGTCCATAAAATTCCAATCAGCTTCATAGCGACCGTAACCCCATCCAAGAGTTGTTGAAAAATGGGTAAATCGATCTCCAAAGGTTGCAGTTCCAAAAACAAAACCTAACCCTAAAGCGTTATCTTGCTGAGGAAAGTTTACGTACATCATTCCAGCTGCTAAGCGCGCAGGGCCAACTTGAGGCAAAGAAAATTTACCTGACAAAACTATAGGAACTTGATCGAGTGGCATCCCTGGAAATACAAAAGCGCCAGCCTGGAAAGAAAAATTATTTCCAAAACCTCTGTTATAAGAAGGGAAGAATAAACAAAAATCACGGCAATAGGCTTTATGTTTTTCTATAGGAAAAGCGGATGGAGCAAATAGATACATGCTCTTATTTGGATCTGCTCTCCAAACCTGACCGCCAACCTCCGCTGTTTCGATCTTGCTTAATCTTTTAACGGATGCAAGTGGTACAGAAATAATAATACCATCTTGGGTTTTTAGCTTATAACCTGCATCAGATTCTTCAATCACGGTCCCCAAAAAAATATTTCCATCATTGGTTTCTATTTCAACCAATTGGTTGTCCTGCGAAAAGAGAAAAATAGAAAAAAGAATCAGATAAATCGAGACAAACTTTTTCATTAATCGAAATTACACTTTTTTTTTGATTAATATAATTTTATTTATGCATTCAAACTAAATTCTATGCTTATGGAAGACCTGATTCATTATTTTAACACGATTCCAACANTGCATCGNACNTTTTTTCTGGTAGGTGGGCTGACTTTTTTATTATCNCTAGAAATTGGTGTTCCGNTGTTTCNATTTGATTATCGNAAATCAAAACATCTNNNGANTAACCTATTTTATACCTTAACAACATTGATCATCAATCTTTTAGGGGCATCATTAATTTTATTGGCNGCAGATTANAATGCNNTGCANTCTNCNGGGATATTNAATATGATNNAATTNCCTNTGTGGGCAAAAATATTATGNGGANTACTCATTCTTGATTTCATTGGNGCATGGCTTGTGCATTGGTTAGANCACAAGGTTAANTGGATGTGGAAATTTCACGTGATTCANCATTCAGACNGNTANGTNGATGCAACNACTGGCCTTCGCCATCATCCTGGTGAAAGTGTCTTNAGATTACTNTTTACATCGCTCGCAGTTTTTGTTTCAGGGGCATCTTTTGGCATAGTTATGCTNTANCAAACNCTTTCNGGNTTTTTTGCNCATCTAACGCATACCAATATTAGGGCTATCAATTTTCTTGAGCCTATTTTATCAAAAATATTCGTCACTCCAAATTTTCACAAGATACATCATCATTACGTATTACCGCATACTGACCGTAATTATGGAAATATATTTTCCATTTGGGATCATTTATTTGGTACAGCGATCAAAGTAGATAATATGGAAATGATTTCTTATGGAATTGATACTCACATGGATATAAAAGAAACCGAACATATTAAGACCATGCTACTAATCCCCTTTAAAGAATACCGCCCTCCCGTTGGGGCAAAGTTCACTGAAGACTAAGGGTGAGCGCAGTGAAAGTGTATGCGATATGGTTAATCGGGGTCATCGTTTGGAATTTTGGATTTCCCAATGCAAAACCTGTTGCCGATGTTATAGCTGCTATTTTGCTTTCTTTAATTAGCTATAAACTGAATCGAGCTTTCAAATGAGAATGACGCCAGAGGAAAAGCAAGAATTAGATGCATGGGTTGAAAAAGAATACCCTAAAAGTATGGAGCGAATTAATACCTCTGATCCATTTCATCGAATAGGTAAAAAAATACTGGCCACAGGCGTTTTAAGCTATATCTTATTTGTGTTGATTGAATTTTCGCTCCTTGAAACAGTTGCAGTTGTTCTCTTATTATTGGGAATGATACTTGAAGTAATTGCCTTAATCACCTATTTTAGATCGCTATCAAATGAAAAATAACCTTTCAAACAAAACTATTTTAATCACAGGTGCAGCAGGCGGTATTGGTGAAGCACTTTGCACTTCCTTTGCCGAAGCAAATGGCACCATCATTCTTCATTACAATTCGAATAGAGATAAAGCTGAATCGCTATTGCAAAAATTACCTGGCATGCATCATAGGGCTATTCAATGCGATCTATCAAATGCAGATCAAGTTAATACGATGTTTTCTGCAATAGATCATGTGGATATTGTAATCAATAATGCTGCTGTAGTTGAAAACCATGAGATCAATTCGCTTTCCTATCAAGATTGGCAAGACATATGGGAGCGCACTATTGGGGCTAATTTAATTGGACCAGCAAACATCATGTATCTAGCTTCTAAATTCATGATCAAGAATGGTGGAGGAAAATTTATTAATATTTCATCCAGAGGTGCGTTTAGAGGAGAACCATCGGCCCCTGCTTATGGTGCCAGTAAGGCTGGATTGAATTCCTTAGGGCAGTCCCTAGCTAAGGCTTTAGCAAAAGACAGGATATTCGTATATACGATTGCACCAGGATTTGTTGATACGGAACGGGTAAAAAATTTGATCGATGATGAAGTTAGGGCTCAAAGTCCCCTGAATCGTGTTGCCAAGCCCCAGGAGATTGCTGATACAGCGCTTTGGCTTGCAACTGGTGACAATGAATTTTTAACGGGCTGTATCATTGATGTTAATGGTGCTTCTTATTTAAGAAGCTAATAGTAANNNTTNTATAGTTTTATAANCTATTNCCNANCCATATGCCAATCGTCAAAAGAATTCCAGNNANNNTATGCATAATNATCGTTCCCCAATTTGCCGGNTGAAGCAATCTATCNTTNTAATATTTATATAACGTTTTAGTAGCNATAAATCCAAAGTATATGGCAAGCAATGCAATTAGAGATANCATAGGAAAAGTTCCATTAAATGCTAAAATAATGATACTGATAAATGCCGAAGCAACTAATGCAACATAGCCNGCTCTAGCCTTTTCAGGCCCAANCACGACAATCAAAGTATTCTTTCCGGTTTCNTTATCGCTATCATGATCGGGAAATTCATTCATATAGACAACGGCAGCAATNAGTANACCNATAGGTATNCCTGCTAAAAAAGCCTCTGAAACTAATTGACCTGTNTGAACAAGNGNGCTNCCNGCAACCATNANAGGTCCAAAATTCAACCCAATTAATAATTCNCCCATTCCTCTTCTTGANGAGAATTTAAATGGAGGNGCTGTNTAGAATAATCCAGAGAAAAATCCTATAAAACCTAACCATAAAATTGGNAGTCCAGCTTTCATAATCAATGGAATTCCAACAAGTGCGCTAAGTGTGAANGTAGTTATNGCAACCGTTAGCATNCCNTTTGGGGTAATCAGACCCATTTGAATACTACGACTTCCTCCATTGAGCCCTTGNTTGCTGTAATTNTAATTTAAAGCATCGGTNCCGCTTCTATGATCAAAATAATCATTTGAGGTATTCGTTCCAATGTGNAGCAATGCCCCACCCAATAATGTCAACCCCAGCCAACCCCANCTCACGGTTTCACCAAGCATTGAGGNAACTGCNGCGCCTGCAAAAATAGGAACAAATGTNGCNCTTAAAAATGGNAGTCGCATAATAACCATCCATTTAAATATTTTTGTNGCAAGGCTGATTTTAGGTCTAACCTCATCCGCTGTTTTNTTTTTTAATGGAGTAGTAACACCGCAATATCCAATNTGCTCTCCNTTTTTNTTTTTTGTAGGTGTNATTTTNATTTTNCANGGGATTTCGGCTTGATCTTTTCCTAAAAAAACTGTNTCACCTTCCCATTCACCTTTTTCAACCGCAATTTTTAACCAATTAACTACATGNCCTAAAACNATNTCACCTGAACTAAAATCACTTACTCTCATNTTACCNATNGTTTCATTTTTTGTGTANCCAAAAAGCTTTTCAGCGCCCTCNGAAAAGGTTTCCACTTTTCCATCTANATCGCAAGTAATAATGCTCTTTATTTTATCTTCCATGAATNATGCCTCNTTGTTTTGAACNGTANNGNTATAATTNGGGTGCGAAAATTACAATGATTTATTTATCNAATAAATACTTATGTTATTGTGAATCGCTTTTTGTTGAATCTGGCTCAACTACTTCNCCCCAGTGAGTAGGCGAGGGATTAATCTGCCAGCTAACATTTTCACTTGAATGATATACCTCAGGCTCNNCATTTATTCTAATATTACTAGTAGACCATTCAGCNTTAGATCTGCCAACAGTNATNTGAGCTAAGGTGTTTTTGTTATAATCNNAAAATTTAAGATGNGTNCCAGTAGAGTCACCAACCATAAATTTATCCCACTTGGAAGGATTGGTTGAAACAAGTGATGTTTTTTTCAAAGCNAGGATTGTATTAANAAAACTNTTAATCGTATTCAGCTTAACTGTTAAAGAATCATGATTATCAATCGACCAATTTTCACCATCNAATNATAACAAGACAANTTCTTGACCTTTGATTATCTCAAANGCAAAGATANTATCACGNTCTAAATCAAATATTTGATCGCTNCTNGCNTTGTATTTGCTTTGCTGAAAACTATTTAGACCAAACAATGCTATCAAAACTACAAGCNCAATGCTCATCCATTTCATCTGACTACCCATACAATTCCTCTAAAACTGAACTTCTATTTTTTTGTTTACGCATTCGAATCAAACCAAATCCAACAATTAAAAAAGTTGGTGCTNTAATATTAATCCATTTCCATGTTCGTTTNNTCGCATCAGAAATNTCTTCCAATGGGCGAGATGTTATTTCTCTTGAGCGCANTGCTATTAAATCTTGATCACCAATCAAGTAGTCNATAGAATTTAAAATGAAAATGTGATTTTCAGGCGATCTGCCTCCGCCATTATCAGCCATAAATTCTGAATCGCTAACCAAGATTACCTGGTTGATGGTTCCTGATGAATTTACTGATTCAGTTCTAGCGCCTAGTATTTGGTTTGATTTATTAAAAATACGCATGAAAGGGTTTTGCTGAGGATCTGGGCTTAGATTATAAGTCCCTTTAAGTTCTCCAGACTGTTCGGATGTAAAAAATAGTGGCGTAAATTTAACCTGCCCCATTGAAGCTGAATCTTGCTTGATTTCACTGGGGAATATTAATTGCATCTGCTCTAATCCAGAAACTATGGGTTCATCAGCATTGAAACTTCTCACGATTGGAAGCAATGGATACTCCATAGGAACATTCATTCTAATTGGGCCCATTTGCTGTTGAACATTTACCCTGCCACAAATCTTATCGGTAACGAGATTTTCTTCAATAGAAAACCCATATTTTTTTAGTAACAAAAATATATCAGATTGAATAGGGGTGGCTTGTTGAATCTGTAAATTGGTTTTTATTCGGTTTTGGGCAACAAATAAATTTCCTCCTCTTTCCATAAAATCAGACAAATTCTTATTTTCATTTGAGGTTAANGAATCAGAAATGCCACTCAACAAAATTGCTGAAATATCTAAAGGTACAACATCATTCAATTTTATCAATCGGACATTGTAACGCTGCCTTAATACGGTTTGAATACTTTGAAATTGCTCAGATTGTCCTTCAACTTGAGCAACGCCTACTGTAGGCTTATTGGTCTCTACGAGTTTCTTTATCTTCGTTGTAATTTCATATTCCAAACCAGTTGTTGTCTGAATAACCGGTAACACCTCTTTATTATCTTCAAAAAGAATAACCATACCCATCAGCACTCTTTTGACTTCAACTTTATCATTTTCAATAACTTGTAGCTGCAAAGGGGCAATTCCAGATTTTTGGGCTTCTTCTTCAAGTTTATCTTGAGAGACAAATTCAAATTTAATATTACCTTTAGAAATTGCAGCATATTCCTCAAGGATATCCTGAAGGTAACGTCGATTGTTAGCATATTCTCCAGGAAGGTCATCGGAAAAATAAACTTTCATGGTGAGCAGATCATCAACTTTTTCAATCACGGATTTACTTGAAGAAGATAATGAAAAAATATTGTTATCAGTTAGATCAATACGAAAGAAGCGACTNGTNGAGATTGTATTNANTAAAAATAANATTGTAAATAAAAGAATNCCNGGNNCNAGNACNGATCTTTTAAGGTCAATTTTTTNTAAAAACTTCTTCATTATTTCCACCTCCTNACCTCAAGNGTTTGAACAGTAAGAAACAGNAAAAATCCAATCATTGAGAAAAAATAAATCAAATTTCTTGAATCAATTACACCTCTAGACATATTTGAGAGGTGATAATCAATAGCTAAAAACTGAAGNAAGCCAGCAATGGAAGANGGAACAAAAATCAATGTTTTGTCAAGCATAAATATTATTAGGACCATAAAAAGTCCAATNATAAAAGCTACAACTTGNTTTTGCGTTATACTGCTAGCATAAGTACCGATTGCGGCAAAAGTAGCACCCATCAATGCCAATCCAAGATAGCCACTAAAAATTGCNCCATAATCTATANTTGTACCAACAAATACNAGGGTAATAAAATGNATTGAAGTTGCAAGNAGTCCTAGNAGAATTAAACATAGNGCCGCAATAAATTTACCCAATACAAATTGTANAGTGCTTAATGGCAGCGTTGACATTGTTTCCATNGTTCCTATGTCGTTCTCTCTAGCTATCAATCCCATCGAAATTGCAGGAATAAAAAATAAAAACACCAAAGGAACGATATCAAATAACGATCTGAGGTCTGATTGACCAAAAAGAAAAAATCTATTGGTAAAAAAATACCCGTTAACAATNGCAAAAATGACTAAAAAGATGTAGGCCATTGGGCTATTAAAAAATCCAACNANTTCACGGAGATAGACAGTNCTAATATTACGCATCAGCATCACCTTTCATCGTAAGATTTCTAAANATATCCTCAAGATTAGTAGNCTTAGGGGTCATCTTTAATATNGACCATTTATTTTTTACAGCATAATTAAATATTTCCTCNCGTGAATCTTTATTTTTTTCATANTCTAATTGAATTGTATGAATACTTTTTTCTTTACTNGTAGAAATAAATTTGACATTNGGCAGNGTTGCTTGAATATNCTTAATGGAATCAACNTTTGCCCCTTTTACCTCCATCGTCAATAATACATTCCCCATAAAGNTTGTCATTAGTTCTTCATTNGTTCCATTTGCAACTANCTCACCTTCATNAATTATTATTATACGATCAACCGTTGCTTGTATCTCTTGNAGAATNTGGCTAGACATAAATACTAACTTTTCTTTTCCTAGCGACCTAATCAAACTTCTGATCTCAATGATTTGATTTGGATCAAGACCTGTAACAGGCTCATCAAGAATTAATATTTTGGGGTCATGTATCATGGCTGCTGCAAGTCCAATCCGTTGTTTATACCCTTTAGAGCAATCAGAAATATTTTTATGCACAACGCCTCGTAACCCGCATTGCTCTACAACACGCGCCAATGCTTCTTTAAATTGAGATCCCCGCACATCTCTTATTGCAGCTAAAAATTCAAGATAATCATAGACGCGCATTTCTAAATACAAAGGGTTTAATTCAGGTAAATAACCAATTTGCGCTTGAATGGAATGTGTATCCTCAATGATATCCATACCATTGACAGTAATTGAGCCCTCGGTTGGAACCAAATAGCCGGTCATCATTTTTAAGGTTGTTGTTTTACCAGCGCCATTTGCTCCTAAAAATCCAATTACTTCTCCATCTTTAAGGTCAAATGAAATGGATCTAACAGCTTCAACAGGGCCATAATTCTTACTTAGATCTTTTACTTTGATCATTAACGAGTTACCTCTTTTATCAATTACT
>PASZ01000017.1 GCA_002712245.1 Fidelibacterota bacterium
AAATCATATTTTATAGAAACCTATGGATGCCAAATGAACGTGGCTGATTCCGAATTAATTTCATCAATGCTGATCGGTGCTGGCTATGTTGAAACAAAAAATATTAATGATGCTGATGCCATTTTTGTCAATACTTGCGCTATAAGAGAGCATGCTGAAGATAAAGTGCATTCTAGGCTTGGGTATTATCATAAAATAAAAAATGAAAAACCCTCAACTATAATTGGAGTTTTAGGATGCATGGCGCAAAATTTAAAAGAGGATATATTAGAATCTAAACCGTACGTTGATATAGTGTTAGGCCCAGACTCATATCGAAAACTACCCGATATGCTTTCTCAGAGAAAGAATAATGCTTATCATATTGTTGATACTAAATTATCAAGATATGAAGTGTATGATAATCTTTTTCCTAGTAGAAATGAAGGTATTAACGCTTGGGTTTCAATCATGCGAGGATGCGATAAATTTTGTACATTTTGTATAGTACCGTTCACAAGAGGAAGAGAGCGATCTAGGAGTATTTCAGGAATTGTTGATGAGATTAAATTGGCTATATTAAATGGATTCTCTGAGGTAACTCTTCTTGGTCAAAATGTTAATTCATATAATTATGAAGGTCAAAAATTTCATAAGCTACTTGAAGCTGTAGCTAAAATCGAAGGTATAAAAAGAATCAGATATACATCTCCACATCCTAGCGATATGACAGTTGATGTATTAGATGTAATGAAAAACTATGATAATATTTGCAACTATGTTCATTTACCATTGCAGGCTGGCAATAATCATGTTTTAAAAAGAATGAATAGAACCTATACAAAAGAACAGTTTATAAAACTTTCTAGCGTTATTAGAAATAAACTTCCAAAAGTAGGTATTTCAACAGATATAATTGTTGGTTTTCCAGGAGAGAATAAAGTTGAATTTGAAGAAACGCTCGAAGTGATGAATGAAGTAAAATTTGATTCAGCTTTTACCTTTAAATATTCATTGCGACCCGGAACCAAGGCTGCAGAATTTGAAGACCATGTTTCTGAAAATGAGAAACAGTCAAGATTGGACAAGGTAATAAATTTACAACGCGAACATACTAAATATAGAAATGAGAAATATGTTAATAATATTGAAAATGTTTTAATTGAAAAAGATAGCAAGAAATCTTCTGAGCAATGGGCTGGAAGAACTGATTCAAACAAATGGGTAATTTTTGATAAGAAATCTGAGAGAATTGGAGATATAGTTCCTGTAAAAATAAAATCTGCATTTGGGATCACCCTTCAAGGAGAAATTAAAAAAATTCAAGAAATGGAGACAGTAATATGAAATTAGTAAAAATCTTTATGGCGCTCGTTATTGTAATGGTCATGGTTTATTTTCTTGTTGCAAATGATACCTCTGCAGCTGTCAATTTGATATTTTATAAAAATTCAGAGGTGCCAGTTTCTGCTATTATGCTAGGTGCGCTTAGCATAGGTGTTATAATTGGTTATGGTGCTGCGTTAATGATAATACTTGCTGGCAAATCTGAAATAAGATCAATAAAAAATAAAAATCGCCACTTATCTGATGAGTTAAATGAATTGCGAAATGCATCAATCAATGAAGATATTTATGATTCTGACAGTGGAGATGAATAGTATTGAATCTTTATTTATTTTTAATAGTAGTTATATGTAGCCTTATAATAATAATTGCTTTTTATTATTTTAGACCGAAAAAGAAACTGCCTACGGAGTCAATTTATACAAAAGCTCTAAATGCTATAATCCAAGGCGATAAAAAAATAGCACTTAAACATTTAAGGGATGTAGTAAAGCAAGATACAAATCATATTGACGCCTATCTACAAATTGGCAACATTCTGAGAGAGGACGGAAATATTGAAGCTGCGGTTAAAATTCACCGATCTTTAACAATGAGGCCAAATCTTCCTAAAGAAACTCTAAGTCAAATACACAAATCCTTGGCTTTGGATTACTATAAATTAGATAACTTAAATAGAGCTAAGGAGGAAGCAGGAATTATAATTAAATCAAATAAGAAAAATTTATGGGCAAATGAATTTTTATTAAAAATCCATGAAGCTCAAAATGACTGGAAAGAAGCTGCTCAGCTGTCAAAAATAGTTCAGAAAATTAAAGCATCAAAAGACCCTGATCAATTATCAAGATTTTTAGTATTTCAATCAATGGACAAGTTAAAAAATAATCATTCTGAAGATGCAATATCACTACTAAAGAAAGCTATTAAAACTTCACCTAAATTTAACTTGCCATATTTAAAGTTAGGTGATTTATATGCTGAGATAAATAATTTTGAAGATGCAATAAAGAATTGGGAGAAATTTGTCGACTTAAGCCCTGATAATACAGAGGATGTTTTATCTAAAATTGAATCTGCATATTTTGATATAGGTCAATTCGATGAAGTTGAAAAATTCTATAATCGCATTTTAGATAACAACCCCTCAAACCTTATTGCTTTAGTTAATTTAGCTAATTTGCTTCAGCAAAAAGGTGAACATAATAGTTCTATGTCTTTAGTTGATGAAGCGCTAGTTGATAACGATCATTCAATATTCATCCACTTAATGAAATTGAAACTTTCATTGAAGGATTCTGACAATCAAAATCTATCAAAAAACATTGACAAAATCTTTGATTTATTAAAAGATAGCAAAGAGCAATGAGGCAATTAATAATATTCTTTTTTATAAATTTCGCAATAATTTGCGCACAAAATATTAATTTATATTTAACATTAATTCAAAAAGGCAGGTATGAAGAGGTTAGAGAAAATCTTCCAGATCTGCTCGCTAGATATCCTAATGAGCCCGGAGTATTTTATATTCAGGCCCTTGTAAACAAGGACGGAGATTCATCTTTGTCTCAGTACCAGAATTTAATTGATAGCTATCCAGATTCAGATTATGCATCAATGTCAGCAATGAAAATAGGAGAGTATTTATTTGCTAGAGGTTTGTATTCTCAAGCGAGCATTCATTTAAAACGAACAATCTTTGATTTCCCTAAAGGAGATTATCACCAAAGAGCAATGGATTTAATGATAAACTCATATATCGCAACAGGTGAAGAAGATTCAGCAAAGGTTTCATTGCAGTTAATTAATAGTTTGTACCCCAGTCTGAACTACAATAAGTATGGATTGAATTATCTGGAAAGCAATAAGCGTGACCCTAAACTGGTACGCTTAGATCGCAATACAATAAGCGAAAGAATAAATATTGTTAAAGCTAGAAGAGCAAAATCAAAAACCAAAAAACAGGTTTCTAAACCTTGGGTAGTTCAAGTCGGTGCATTTGGTAAATACACTAATGCGAATCGATTAAAAAAACAGCTTCAAAATAGTGGACTTGCAACAGAGGTTCATAAAATCAATTCCAATGGAAAAAGATTGCATGCTGTTAGAATAGTACGCTATCAATCAAGAAGTGATGCTGAAAAAATTGGTAGGAGTCTAAAATCCAAATTTGGATTAGATTTCCGTATTATAAATAGCCCAAAATAATAATATTGCTGAATTATGGGAATGATTAGGTGGCTGGTGCCCCTCGCGGTCTTCAACACCGTTGTCTTGTTGATAAAGCAAGAGCTGGGTTCAATTCCCAGGCGTTCCCGCAAAGATTAACTAATTAAAAGGATTAGAATGAATAAAAAACATAAATTGGTTTCCAAGAAACATAGAAAAAATAAAGAGAGATTGAGAGAATTAAAAAAAGTAGCACTAGATAAACGTAAACCATCAAGCTCTACTGTTTTAGATTCTACCTCAAAGAAAGCTCCTGCCAAGAAAGCTCCTGCCAAGAAAGCTCCTGCCAAGAAAGCTCCTGCCAAGAAAGCTCCTGCCAAGAAAGCTCCCGCCAAGAAATCTCCTGCAAAGAAATAAATGAGCAACCAATTAAAAAATAAATTAAGATTAGCGTTTAGCGTTTCATTGATTTTAGCTGGTATCTATACATTCATTTATAGTTTTTTTTATGGTGAGCCTTTTGATGAATATTTTTATTTGGGAATGATTATGATTGGTGGAGCTGTAGTGCATCTTAAAAAAATTGAAGAAAGTAGTAAGTTAAGCAAGAGAAGAAAAAAAAAGTAAAACTGAATGCAATCAATTGTTAGTGATTATCTAAATAATTTTGAACCATTCCAATTATTTGGTTTATCTCACTGGGTTTCGATTATTTTATTTTTCTTTCTTTTGTTTTTCTTGCCTTGGTTTGCTAAAAATCATCTTTCACCTAAACATCAAAAAACACTTGGAACATTATTGGTTTCAATAGTCTTTATAAATTACCCTATTTGGGCGATTCTTGAACTAATTGCTGACTCATTTGATTATAAACTACACCTTCCTTTACATTTATGTAGATTTGCCAATTTATTATTACCTATCGCTATAATATTTAGAAATATATTTATTTTTCAGATATTGTTTTATTGGGGATTATCTGCAATGTTTCAGGCTATTTTCACTCCGGACATCACACATGATTTTCCTCATTTTCACTATTTTAGATATTTTGCAGGTCACCATCTTTTAGTTATTACTGTTGTTTACGCTGTTTTTGTTTATGGTATGAAACCAACTTTAAATGGGATGAAACATTCTTTTATAGCTCTTAATATATTTTTAATTATTTCATTTATTTTCAATAAAATTCTTGATGCAAATTATTTCTGGATTATGGGAAAACCGCCAGTAAGCTCGCTTTTAGATTTCATGGGTCCTTGGCCATGGTATATTCTTACTGCAGAACTGGTAGCATTGTTACATTTTATTTTTGTATATAAATTATATAAGTTTTTTAATAATAAATTCAAATTAATCCACTGATGAAAATAATATTAACACTACTCCTTTATTCAACTTTGTTCTGCCAAATCATTGAAAAACAAAATAAACTTTTGTGGGATGGTTCGGATTGGAACAATATTGAGAAAACTGTAGCTGGAGGTCAAAAAACTACCTTTCAAATTAAGTCGGCTTATATTAGTGGTTTGTTAGATGGCAGGCTTTACTATTATCTAAAAGCATGGTCTGAAAAACAGGAATTTGCTGATAGCCTTTATAGCGATAGGCTAGATTATCTTACAAATCGTGAAACGATTAGACAGTTAGATCGATTTTACAGTGATAGATTGATGGTGTATGTACCTGTAGTTTCTGCAATAATTATTGTACATATGGAGGCTGAGCAAATACCTAAAAAAGTAGTTGATTTATATATTGATCAAACAAAATTTTGGATAAATAAATTAACACTTGATATGGAAGAAGAAGGCATGAGTAAACTTCTCCAAAAAAAGCAAAATAAATACAGCAAAACTAAAAAATAAAATTAACTGTTTTTATTATCTAAATGAAAAAAAACGATTATCAAAAACTGATAAAAATACTAGATCAGCATTTTATACCAAATCAGATTGGATATGATAAAAATGAATGTTTAATTGTTGGAAGGATTTGCGAGCAATCATCTGAAGAGAAAATAAAAAAAATTTTAAGTAAAGAGAATTACGATTATTCTATTAAGCACCATAGTTCTAAAACATATTTAAGATTATCCTCTAATAGTGATGATATTTTAATTAAAATCCCAAGCATCTCAAGGATTCATTGGATACTTTTAGCTTCAACGTTTCTAACTACCTTACTTGCAGGGGCATTAATGCAGGGTGCAAATATTTTTTTAGAGCCTTCATCTATTTTTAAAGGAATTCCTTTTTCTTTAACCTTGATGCTTATTCTGGGTACTCATGAGTTTGGACATTACTATTATGCGCAAAAACATAATGTAGATGCATCTTTGCCATATTTTATACCTGCACCACCATTCATTTTTTTAATAGGTACTTTTGGAGCTTATATTAAAATTAAATCTGTCATTAAAAATCGAGCTGCATTACTTCAAATTGGTGCAGCGGGACCTATAGCGGGCTTTATTGTTGCTGTTCCAGCTTTATTGATTGGTTTAAAGCTTTCAAGTGTTTTTGAGAAAACTGTTAATTCAGGGGCTCTAATATTAGGTGATTCTTTGTTGATGAAAATCCTGATCTGGATTACACATCCAAACTTAACTCAGAATCAAGATGTTTTATTACACCCCATTGCGTTTGCTGGGTGGATTGGTTTATTGGTAACTATGTTAAACCTTCTTCCAATTGGTCAGCTAGATGGAGGACATATTGCATACGCGATGTTTGGCCATAGGCAGAGTTTGATAGCAAAAATAGCATTGTTCGCTCTTATTCCTCTAAGTTTCTTATCCTTAAACTGGTTGGTTTGGGGTCTGTTAATCATATTTCTTATGAGATCTACTGGTCATCCACCCATTGATGATTTTGATATCCAATTATCAAATGATAATAAAATAATAGGCTATTTATGCTTTCTGATATTTATCTTATGCTTTATACCTGCCCCATTTAAGTTTTGATAAGAAATTTTTATTTCATTCTATTATTTAATTTAGCGTCATCTCAAGTTAGGATTGGTGAATTTCAGTCATTTTCTTCTTATTTAAATATTTATGACATCGAATTATCAAAAGATTTTTTATTATATATATCTAATTCTGGTTTTATTGAATATGATTATAAAGAAAAATTCAATAACGCTATCTCAGTTGACCAAGGCCTTACTATTAATGATTTAAATGAAATCCATATTGATATTAAAGGTAATTATTGGATAGGGTCAAATAATGGAATAATGGTATGGGGTAAGGAAGAAAAAAAACTTAAAGCTGAATTTGAAATAGGAATAGAAAAATTAACGGGTTTTATAGATTTTAATAATCTGATTTATGCATCTGTAAAATTAAATGGACAGTGGGGATTGGTTGAGTTTATTTATAATGATGATAAGATTTATTATAGGGATTTTTATAAAAGGAACGATATAAATGATATATCAAAAATAATAGAATTCAATGATAATATTTATATTATATCATCAAATAAAATCCTATCAGGAAATCCATTTAAGGAGCACATCACATATTGGGCAAATCCACTATTTGATATAAACGATGACGTTGTCGACTTTTCATCTGATGAAAACAGCCTTTTTATTTTAACGAAAAATGCTATATATCAACTACACTCTGACAATTCAACCTCTGTTTTTTTTGAAAACAATCTATCTTTAGGTTCAATCAAGCTTTTATCTGCATCTAGCAATAATTTATTTGCGATATCTGACACATCGATCTTTCAAATAAATAAAAATAAATTAACTCACTTATTCACAGACCCTAGTCTAGTTTTTAATGACATTAAAAGCGATAGTGAAGTATTATGGCTTGGCACAGATTATGGGTTAGCAAAGTATTCTAACAGCTTATATGAAAATTTGCTATTTAATCAGGCTTTAATCAATAGTTCTGATATCATTGAGATATCTAACCAAGGTCAATTAATTTTAGCAAGCGCCAAAGGTATTTCTTTATCTGGTTGGAATAATTATTCAACACAAATTATACCTGCATTTATTTCTGATAATTTTAATATATCTAAAATAGATTATGATTTTGGTAAAAAAATATCTAAATCAATATTCAATAATAGCACGTTATACTTAAGCATGATCGAATCGTCTTCTGCTGGAATATTATCATTTGATATTATAGGAAATGAATTAAATCTTGTAAAAAGATATTATCCCATTGAAAGTCAAAATAGCAATTCATCCGAATATACTGTTGAAGATATAGTTATTGATAGTCAAGATAATCTTTGGGCCTCATCTTCTGGCAATTATAATTATCCGTTGAGCGTTTTTACCAATAATCAATCTAGATATTTTCCTGCTAACTCAGCGCAGAATAATATTATAAGAAGAGGTAGTCCCCTAGTTGTAGATAATTATAATAGGTTGTGGTTATTTTCATTGAATGGGTTACTCATGTACAAATATTCAGGAAATATTTTAGACCCTCAAAGTGAGAAGTGGGTTAGTGAGCCAATAGTCGAGGGAGTAAATCGAAGACCTCTTAGTTTTGGTATATCAAAAAATAATACATTATGGATCTTGACTGAGCTGGGTCTAATCTTTAAAGAATTAAAGGCTACAGATTCTGATCCAGTTGCAGAGACTGGTCCAATTACATCCAGTGGAAATATTTCACCTTATTTCTCAAATATTCCATTTGATGAAAATTCAATTATCAGATTTGACCCTCGAGGAAACATATGGATTACTTCCAAGCAGGATGGAATTTTTGTTCTAGATACTAATCGTGATTATTGGCCAAATATTGAAGGTATAAATAGTTCAAATAGTAGTTTAATTTCAAATGAAATTAGCGATATTAAATTCGATGCTGATTTGGGATTAGCTTATATTGCTACAAATTTAGGTGTAAGCAAATTCAAAATACCATTTGCTTTAGAAATTGATCAAATTGATCAAATTGATATTTTTCCAAGCCCATTCAGGATACCATCAAAGTATCCATTAACAATTAATGGAGTTCCTGAACAAAGCTCTATTCAAATAATGACTTTAAATGGGACAATAGTCAAGACGCTCAATTCAAATGAGATTAATGGTTATCAAGCAGTATGGAATGGGGTAGATATGAATGGTAGATCTGTAGGAAGTGGTATTTATTTGGTATTGATTATTAGCAAGAAGCATAAGATAAATACAATGAAAAAGTTGGCAGTAATTAAAAATTGAGCCCTATTACAAAAATAATCAGAGTAGTCGTAGGAATCATACTGATAATTATTGGTCTAATTGGAGGATTGATTCCAATTTTTCAAGGGTGGGTTTTTGGAATTCCAGGCTTAATGTTACTTGGAAGTGTTTTCCCTTCCATCAAAAGAGCGACAAGAAAAATTTTAGTCAAGGCCAAGAAAAAGATAAAACGATAGCCTTATTATTTTTTAATTTATTTTTTTGACACTGCTCTATAAAGCCAAAAGATCATTGCTAAGAATAAAACTGGACCTAAAAGACCCATTCCAGATAATTGCGGCCACCAATCTTTTTGCCCTGAAATGAAAATTGGTACAGCTACAAGAATACCCATTAAGGCTTCCCCTGTAATAAATCCAGATGACATCAATAACCCTTTTTTCTCCGATGCGTCTGAACCTCCTGCTGTTTTACCAAAATGATTGATCATTCCTCCAATAAAAATTGGCACTGTTAATGTAATGGGAAGATAAATGCCAACCGCTACAGCTAAAACAGGAACACGAAAATCAGATCCAATCTTTTCTTGTCTTAGATCAATCAATATCAAGACTACAGCAATTAACCCACCAATGTAAACAAACGTCCATGGTAAATTTCCATTAAAAACACCATCTGCGACAGATTTCATAAGTGTTGCTTGGGGTGCTGAGAGTGTAGGGGAGCCGATTGTATATGCAGTATGCAGTATGTCAAGAACTAGACCCAGCACTATAGCAGAAGACACAGTACCAACAATTTGCATTACTTGCTGTTTCCATGGAGTTGCTCCCACTAATTGCCCCGCTTTTAAATCTTGAAGGTTATCTCCTCCAATAGCTGCAGCACAGCAAACGACGGCGCCAACCATAATCGCGCTTGCGGCACCCACGCCAGATCCTGTACCTAATAGCGCCAGTAAAAGAATAGAGGTAAATAAAATTGTTGCGATTGTAACACCAGAAATAGGATTATTTGATGATCCTACTACGCCAGCCATGTAAGCAGCTACCGCAGAAAAAAGAAAGCCAAAAACCATCATTACAACAGTCAAAAGAGCAGCAACAGCCAATGAGTTAACTATATCAACATAAAGTAAAAAGACTGGTACCAAAAATGCTAAAAGAGCTATTCCCACATAATTGATTGGCATGTCTTTTTCTTCAAGCGGAACTTCTTTATCTGATGAATTATCTTTTAAGGAATTGAGGCTTGCTTTGACACCATCAATCAATGGTTTAAATAGTTTAATTAAAGACCATACGCCTCCAACAACCATAGCGCCTACACCAAGGTATCGTATTTTTGAATTCCAAATATCCCAAGCTGAATCAAGTGCATCCCCTTCAAATCCATTAATTGCAGAGTAGATGGGTATGGCCACTAGCCAGGATATTAAACCACCTCCAACAACTAAGATCCCAATATTTCTACCAACAATGTAACCTACGGAGATCAGAGCAGGGGATATATCTGTTCCAATTCCAAAAATAGAACCCTTACCTGCACCAATTGCAGTTGCTCCTGCAATTTCTGATTTCCAGGCGCCAAATCCTCCTTGAAATAACTTCATCGTACCACCAAATAAGCTACTTAACCCTATTATTTTAAGGCCACCCGATCCATCGTCTTTTTTACCTTTTTTGGCTTCATCTCCAGCTTGAAGGACTTCAGCTGTGGCTACACCCTCAGGATATTTGAGTTTGGCATTGATAATTAGTGCACGTCTCAGTGGAACTGTAAATAACACTCCAATTACTCCACCAATCGCTGCAATTTTAGCAACCTCAAAATAGTCAAATGTATCCCAATAGCCTAGTAGCACCAGTGCGGGAATAGTAAAAATCACTCCAGCAGCTAAAGATTCCCCAGCCGATGCCGCCGTTTGAACAATATTATTTTCACGAATATTTGAATTTTTAAATAAAGATAGTACTCCCATAGAAATGACCGCTGCTGGTATAGATGCCGATACGGTCATTCCAGCAAAAAGCCCTAAGTAGGCATTTGCTCCGGCCAAAACCATTGAAAGAATTACTCCAAGAAAAAGAGCTTTAATCGTGATTTCAGAATTTTGATTATTTGACATATTTATCCTAAAAAATGTTAAAAAAAATATGATACACATAACGATTAAACAAGTATAGAAATTAGTTTTTATTTTTTTTGTACAATATTTGTTTATCTTTTTAATTTTAAGTTTATGGGGTGCTGTTATTTAAACAGGTGATAGCGGCTGAGATTAAACCCGAGCACCTGATCTGGATAATACCAGCGTAGGAATCAAAAAATGAAATTTTTTACTTTATCTCTCATATTCTTAATTATTAACCTTTCTCATTTAACAGCTCAAAGCATTTCTGTAGTTGGGACTGTATTAAATGATCAAACCCAAGCACCTCTATCAAATGTAAATGTAATATTTAATAATAACGGCACATCTACAGATCTAAATGGGAAGTTTGAATTTGTTGCTGATTATGGAGACAGTGTCTTTTTTACACATATAGGCTATAAACCGATAAAAATGCAGATTAAAGCCAATATGTTGATCTTGATGCAACCATTCTCATTAATCGGAAATTCAATAGATGTCAGCGCTTACAGAGCTATATCAGGATTGACTCCAGTATCATTCTCAAGTTTAACGGCTGAAGAAATTAAGCTTAAATATACCGTACAAGATATTCCGATGGTTTTATCAACAGAACCTGGCGTATGGGCTTACAGTGAAAGTGGAAACGGAACAGGTTATTCGTATGCCTCCATCAGAGGATTTGATCAAAGTAGGATTGCTGTCCTTTTTGATGGGGTTCCAATGAATGACAACGAGAGTCATCAGGTCTATTGGGTTGATCATGGAGATTTATTAGCGGATACTAAAGACATACAAATACAGCGTGGAATCGGTACGAGCCTCTATGGGTCTTCCTCCTTTGGTGGTTCTATAAATGTTAGAACTCAAATTAGTAGCAACTCCAGAGAGATTAATTTTTCACATGGCTTAGGTAATTGGAATACAAAGAAATACCGATTCAAATATCTATCTGGAAAAGATCTTGGTGAAAAAACTAGCCTAGCGCTTAGAATGTCTACTATTGACTCAGATGGCTACAGAAAGGAACATGGATCATCGCAGAGAGGTNTATTTTTTGGATTGGAGCAACAGGGAAAGATGATTAAAAACCAATTTAGGGCAATCATCGGATATGAAAATACNAAGCTGACATGGGATGGNATTGCAAAAGCTGATATTGATGACCTTGAAAGAAGAAGAGCGGGAAATAAAGCCTATACNGATGACTTTTTACAGCAAATATATTCATTGAATTCTACTGCAAAGCTAAGTAAAAATCTTTCATTTAGAAATGTTAGTTATTTAGTAATAGGGAAAGGTTACTATGAAGTCTTTAAGCTAGNNCAAGACTATTATTCTTATAATTTAGATTTTAATGATGCATACGATGATCAAACTGAGCTCTCAATGAAAACAGATCTTCTAAGACGTAAATGGATAGATAATCATTATTATGGAATTGTGCCTATGTTGACCTATAATAATAGCGATGTACGCTTTGATGTAGGCGGAGAATTTAGGATTTACAGTGGTGACCACTATGGAGAGGTTACCCAATTTTCAAACCCTCAGCTAAATGCTCAATATTCTAATNATTGGTATAGGTATTATCAATACCTTGGAAAGAAAAATATTTTTACAGGGTTCGCTAGAATACTTTGGTCTCCANTCAATCAACCCTTTGCTGTTTCGATTGATTTTCAAAATCAGAATATTCATTGGGATTTAAACCAAAAAAAAATNGGTCATGCTGCAGGGCANAATTTATCAGCAGATTGGAATTTTTTAAATCCACGCGTAGGAATGCTTTGGGATTTGGGAGATTCATTNAGCTGGTTTGTTAATATAGGNAAAGCTCAAAAAGAACCNGCAGATAACCAAATAATCACAGCCGATGATATGTTTAGTAAACCNGTCATGGCGGCAAATGAGGTCATTTCTNACCTAGAATTAGGAATGAATTTCTCNTTNAGCAATGGATACGCCAAGATTAATGGCTATANAATTTTATTTTTGAATGAACAATTAAAAAACATCAATCTAGATCAAGAAGGGGAGTATAGTTATTATTCTGCAGACTCAACGACTCATAGCGGATTTGAATATGAATCATATTTTCAAATGAANGCTAAANCTGCTATTGCTATAAANGGNGCNATNCAAANNAATGTTTTCAATAATGGAAAATCATTACCAAATAGCCCTTCNACTTTATTCAATNTATCTNTCAACTATGATTTTAATGAAAGAATATTCTTATTTGCTCACCTAAAAAGAATTGGTGGAATGTATATAGATAATATTAATTCTGAAGATGGATACATAAATGNTTATGGAATTNTTGATTTAGGAGCNCATTATTCNTGGANCAGNCTTAAGNTTTCNCTTCANATAAATAANGNNTTAAATAAATTGTATTCAACTTATGGNTATNGNTACGANTATGAAGGNTATAATGCATTCTACTGGCCTGGAGCTACGAGAAATATGTTTATTAATATTTCATATAGCTTATAAGGTTATTTATTAGAAATTNATTATTTATGATATTTTTTGTTTTGAATAATTGTAATTGATCTATAAATCTGTTCGAGNAAAAATAGTTTTGCCATCTCGTGAGTAAANGTCANAGAAGATAAAGAAATTATTTTATCGCATTTAGTTTTNGTTTGATTATTAANTCCATCAGAGCCNCCAATAACAAAACACAACGANTTNCCAGTNAAGCTAGANANNATNTTTGCAAAATNNTCTGAGGTCATTTTCTCNCCNTCTTGACTTAAAGCNACNTTATAATCATTGCTNTTTGTTAAATGAGAAGTAATTTTTTTATTTTCAAATTCCTTAGTGCTATTTTTAAAAATTATTTCATCAATTTTTATTGAATGCATAATCCTTTGCTGGTAATCAGCGCAAAGGTTTGAAATATTTTTATTTTTAAACTTTCCNATCGATATGATTTTTATTTTCATTTGTAAATAATTAAGGATTTATAATCACTAATTTCAATTAACTTTATAACCTGATGCCACCAAATAAAACTAAAAAGAAGCGTTTATATCTGATTGATGGNTATGCNATGCTTTATCGTGCTCATTTCGCNATGATTAGNAACCCATTAATNAATAGCAAGGGAATGCANACATCNGCNCTATTNGGATTTATTAATCAAATTATGAAATTNATTAATAATGAAAAACCTGATTTAATGATTGCAGCATTNGATTCATCTAAAAAAACNTTCCGCCATGAAAAATACCCTGAATACAAAGCNACNAGAGAAAAAATGCCNGATGAAATGATTNGTCAATTACCCTATTTATGGAAAATATTNNAGTCTATGGATATTCCAACGCTNGAAGAACCAGGTTTTGANGCCGATGATATNATTGGAACTCTTGCTACCAANGCATCNNGTGATGAGNTTGAGGTGTTTATTGTTAGCGNNGATAAAGANTTNATGCAATTGATTAATGAAAANATTTTCCTTTATGCNCCATCAGGNAGGCAGACAGATATAAGAATTTATGACCGNTCCGGTGTAATTGATAAATGGGGAGTTCCNCCCGAAAAAATAATTGACCTTTTAGGTTTNATGGGTGACTCNTCAGATAANGTNCCAGGAGTGCCAGGNGTTGGAGAAAAAACNGCTGTAAAGTTAATTAATGAATATGGATCCTTAGAANAATCACTTGAAAATGCAAATGAAGTAAAAAANAAAAGGGCGAGGGAAGGACTTTTAAATGCAAGNAGTGAAGCTGNATTNAGCAAAGAGCTTGTTACAATCGATACNAANATGAATATTGATATCGATTTNAAAACNCTAAATACAAATACAATAAATAAAGAATCTTTAGCTGAAATTTTTCAGGAANTAGAATTTGAAACACTTNACAANCAGATTATTGGAAATGANAAAAAAATATCTGTTGATGCTAATAAGCCAAAAAAAGANTATTTAACTCTTTTTAAGGAAGAAGAGATNNTTCAGTTTTTCAAANCAATAAAGGANNANNAATGGCTTTCNTTTGATATNGAAACCACTTCNGTTAATCCAATGACNTGCGATATNGTTGGTTTTTCTTTCTCTTTTAAAGAGNATNCAGGTGTTTATATACCANTACACTATCCAGAAAGAGAAGACTCNCTTTTTGATGATTATACCAANANAGTGATTGAGTTGATGCGACCGATTATGGAAAACAGCTCTATTCCAAAGACAGGACAAAATATAAAATTTGATGCTTTAATTTTATTGCGNCATGGTTTAAAGGTAGAGGGTATCCGATTTGATACCATGATCGCAGCTCATTTGTTAAAACCTGAATTTAGAAGTTTAAAGCTTGATAATCTTAGCTTAGAATACTTGAATTACNCAATGNTACCAATTGAAGATTTNATTGGATCGGGTAGAAATCAAATATCAATGGCAGAAGTNGATATTGAAAAAGTNTCTTTTTATGCAGCTGAAGATGCTGATNTNGCTTTGCAGTTAACNNACATTTTNGAGAAGAAANTGAAGAAAGANNGCTTGTATAATTTTTTCAGTGAGGTTGAGATNCCTCTATTATCNGTATTACTTGAAATGGAATTTAATGGAATGTTTATTGANTCNNATTTACTAAAATCAATGTCCNCTAAAATTGGAAAAAANATNAATAAATTAGTGACTAATATTTATTCTGAATCGGGATATGAATTCAATGTTAATTCNACACAGCAATTAGCGAAGATTTTATTTGACATTAAAGGCCTTNCTGAGGTTAAAAAAAGATCNACAGCNGAAGATGTACTTGAAAAATTAAAAAATAAGCACGTTTTACCTGGATTGATTTTAGAATATCGAAAATTAAATAAATTAAAAAATACATATATTGATTCCCTTCCTGANNTAGTNAATCCAATGAGCGGTCGAATNCATTCAACATTTAACCAAACTATAACTGCAACCGGACGCCTATCNTCNACCAANCCAAATTTTCAAAATATTCCCATACGAACAGATGAAGGACGTGAGATTAGAAGGGCTTTTAGATCGAAAGANGATGNCTGGTTAATTTTTTCAGCTGATTATTCTCAGATCGAATTAAGAATAATGGCGCANCTCAGTCAAGANAANGCGCTTGTTGANGCTTTCAATAAGGGTGAAGATATTCATACAAGAACAGCGGCNGATGTNTTTAATGTTTCTTTAGAAGATGTACAACCTTCTATGAGAAGAACTGCTAAAATTGTTAATTTTGGCTTATTATANGGTGCAGGNCCATTCCGTATGAGTCAGGAGTTAGGTATTACNCAAAAAGAAGCTAAGGCNTTAATTGAAACATATTTTTCAACTTATTCNGGTATAAAAAACTATGTTGAATCGGTNATGGAAGTNGCTAAANATAATCGCTATGTTGAAACTTTACTAGGCCGCAGGCGCCCAGTATGGGATATNNANAGNAGNAANCATCTTCATCGANAAGCAGCNAAAAGAATGGCNATAAATATGCCCATNCAAGGNACTAGCGCTGAAATGATAAAATTATCAATGATTGCAATTTCAAATCATATCAGTTCTAAATCAATGAAATCTAAACTACTCCTGCAGATTCATGATGAATTAGTTTTTGAAGTTCCAAAAGATGAGTTGGAAGAACTTGAAGGTTTAGTTTTGGATAAGATGATCAATGCATTGCCATTATCTGTTCCAATTGAAGTTGATAGCGGCTATGGGCAATCATGGTATGAGGCCCATTAATGGAAGCGAGTATTACTTTAAAAAAAGTTGGTAAACTTATCAATGACAAAACAATACTAGCTGGACTTAATTTTGGAATTGAACGCGGATCTCTTGTTGCTATTATTGGAGACAATGAAGCAGGAAAATCTATTTTGTTAAAAGTAATATCTGCTTCTGAATACCAAGAATATGGTGAGGTCTTCATCGATGGTATCGATTCAAAAAAACGCCGATCTCAAGTAACTTCAAAGATTGGTTATATACCCCATGAGCTTGACCTAGATCCATGGTTAACCTTAGAGCAGAATATTAGATTTTCTGGTTTACTTTATTCAATTAACTTAGAAACAATCAATACGCGAATGGTTCAATATGCTCGCGATCTACATATTGTACCATACTTGAAAAAAATGGTTAAAGATATTTCACCTGGAATTATTCGCATGGGGATGATAATCAGATCTTTAGTACATGACCCTGAAATTATGATTTTAGATGACCCTACGGCTTTTATGGATGCAGAATCCTATAGACATACATGGGACTTACTTTTAAGGCTTAGGGGTGAAAAAACTATAGTCTATGTAAGTCAATCGCTTCAAGAAGTTGAGAGTGCTCATGACAGGATTCTTGTTTTAGAAAATGGAAGAATTGCACTGGATGGTAGTCTAGATAAATTATTAGGTAGTACTTTTGAATTTCACCAATTTCAAATAGAATTTGATTCACTTTCAGATGAGCTTTTTAATAAATTATCAAAAATACCCCATGTAAAGAATGCGTCTCGCGTAGGGCATAGCATACATTTTTATGGAAGAGAAAGAAAAGTCTTTTTTGAAGTTTTAAATGTTGCCGCATCATCAATTATGAAAGACATCAGCATCAAAAAACTTGGACTACAAGACTTGATGGATGCAAAGTATGCTAAGGATGGTATTCATTGATTAAAGCACTAATATTAAGAAGATTGTGGTTATTAAGGCATCGACTAACGTCAACATTGCCATTGATTATCATAATTCCTATTTGTTTCCACTTATTTTTAAGTGCTGTGGTTAAAAATATTTATACATACTCACCAAATGGGATACCAATAGAATCATGGCTTTTCCCTGGCATAATCTTTAGTTTTGGATCGCTATCAATGTTAACGATTATCTATAGAGATTTATTTAGTCTACAAATTAATTCTGAGTTTCTAAAGCTATTAGCAATTTCACCAAATAGTAAATTTAAAATTATTTCAAGCATTCTTTTAAGTTCTTTGGTTGAATGTCTGATCTATGGTTTCATTTCAATGTTAATACTCACTCTTCTACTACCTAATCCTTTTTCGTTTCTGAACTACTTTACTATAATTTGCTTTCTAGTGATTTACCTTAGTTTAATGTGTAATCTAATCATTTCATTATCTTTACTAATTCGAAGAGTGTTTATCTTTCTTTTCTCATCAATTATTATTTTGCAGCTTTTTTTTGTTAGTTCAAATATTTTATTTGAATACCAAATTTACTCTGATGTGTTGAATGTGATTTTTTTTAATAATCCATTTAGCATGTTATTATCCGATTTGAGGAATTTCATTTTCTTTAATCAATTCAATTTTATTTGGATTATTATTTCTATTACCATTTCGATCTGTTGGCTGGGCCTCAACTCTTTTCTATTAAAAAGAAAATTAAAACAATGATTGCGTATCTTTCTGGTGCTATGGAGTATGCAGATGACGAAGGTGTGGGATGGCGAAATAAAATGACCCATTGGCTTCGGGATGAATTACAACATCGCACAATCGATCCGGTAATAGAATCAGCAAGAATTGTACAAAATAACCAAGCTGAAGATTATAGAGAATGGAAAACTATCGACCCAGAAAAATATGCTAAATTTATTCAGCTATCCGTTAAGAATGATATTGATATAATAAGAAACAGGGCAGATTACTTGATTTGTCTTTGGGATCTAAACGTCATGAAAGGTGCAGGAACACATGCAGAGATTACTTTCGCTTTCGATGTTAATAAGCCTGTCTATATCGTAAACAAACTTCCATTAATTGATTTTAGTGGTTGGATTATGGCTTGCGCAACTGAGATTTTTGATGATTTTGATCAATTAAAAGAATTTTTAATTAAAAATTATAACTAATATGCAAGGACCTGTAGCTGTTATCCATTTAGATCGATTATTAAAAAATTATGATCTTATAAAAAATCATTTAAATCAAAAACGGATAATGGTTGTTGTTAAGGCTAACGCATATGGCCATGGAAGTTTAGAATGCGCAAAAGCTCTTGAAAAGCATGGATGCGATTCTTTCGCGGTTTTTTCTGTTGAAGAAGGAGTGGAGCTAAGAGAAAATGGTATAAACTCAGATATTTTGGTATTTAGCAAAATGAGTAACTCATCTTTAGACTTATCTAATAAATATGAATTAATAATCAATGCATCTAGCCTATCGGATATTAATTTGCTAGAGAGATTTAGAAAGAAAAATGGAAAATCGCCTGAGTTTCATCTCAAGTTTGATACTGGAATGACTAGGCTTGGTTTTGATCCTAGGGATGCTCAAGAGGTATTTGAGCTTGTAAAAAATACCAAATTGTCTTGCCAGGGGTTGTATTCACATTTTGCTACAGCTGATGAGGGAGACTTATCATATGCCTTTGGCCAGTTATCAAAATTTAAAAAAATAATAAAAATTGCAGGCTCCTTTGATTTGAAATTTAAAACTGTTCATTTTTCAAATAGTGGAGCAATCCTTAATATAGATCAAAGCGAGTTTGATCAAGTACGTGTTGGGATGCTCGTTTATGGAGCTTTTCCATCAGATGAAGTTCCAATGGATATTCCAATTTTACCAGTAATGGAATTCAGGGCTCCAATAGTTGAGGTAAGAAGCGTGAATAAAGGAACCCATATTAGCTATGGAGGTGTTTATACAACTGAATCAAAATCAAATATTGGAGTAATTCAATGCGGCTTTGCTGATGGAATTCCCAGGTCTTGGTATAGTAGGGGATATGTAAGTTATAATGGGAAAAAATATAAAATTGCAGGTAGAATCTGTATGGACCAGTTTATGGTAAATTTTGAAAATGATTTACCTGAATTAGGAGATGAAGTCTTAATTTTTGGTTCTGATAAGAAAGATACCATCACTATGGAGACAATAGCAGGAAATATAGATTCAACACCTTATGTAATTGCAACAGATATTAAAGGCAGGACATTAAGAAAATATAAAAATTAAAATATGTATGTAATTCTGATTCATGAACACTTCAATTAAATCAACACATTTAATAAAAACTCTCTTTTTTTGTTCCTCGATTGTATTATGTCAATCCTTTAAATATAGCGTTGTTATGCCGGTTCCGGATCTATCTTTTCATCCATCAGTGTTCTATGGGCTTGACGTACTTGAACAGATGGATTTTAAACCTATGTATGATAAATCTGTTGGGGTTTTTACCAATCAAACCGCTGTTAATCGTAAAGGGCACCATCTTTTAGATATACTAAAAAATCATTCCAAAGTTAAAGTTGAAGTGATTTTTACGCCGCAATATGGACTTTTTACTCACCAGGATAAACGCTTCAAAATGAAAGATGGTGAAAAATATGACCCTGATCACGGAGCAAGAATTGTGGAAGTTTTTGGAAGAAACATGAAGCCCCCCGCTTGGTCCGTTCGAGATCTTGATCTAATTTTGATTGATATACAAGATACAGGAGTAAGATTTTCAACTTACATTTCGACTATGACAAAAATTTTAGAGGTTGCAAGTGAGTGGAGCCTTCCAGTTATTATTCTTGATAGACCAAACCCATTGAGAGGTGATCGAGTTGATGGTCCTGTAATTCGATCGAAATTCCAATCATTTGAAGGTTACCATATTGTTCCTATCAGGCACGGATTAACAATTGGGGAATTAGCAATCATGGCAAACGAGATGGGATGGATAAAAGATCTTAAAAGAGCTAATTTAACTATTATTCCAATGGCAAACTGGAAAAGGTCTTATTGGTTAGATAAATCTGAACATCCATGGATTAATCCACACCCATCGATAAAATCTATTCGAACTAATTTATCTTTTTCAGGGTTTGGCCTCTTAGAAGGAACAAACTTAAATGATGGCAAAGGAACAGATAAACCATATTTGATNGCAGGNGCACCATGGCTATCTGGNTATCATCTTGCTGACAAATTGTCGAAACTTAAATTGCCAGGGATAAAAATTTTACCAGTTGAATACATTCCAAGAATGAAACAAACAGATCAATCNCCNCCATTGTATGTTGATGAGNTGTGCAGTGGTGTAGANATTCAAATTATAGATCCAAATTTGTACGATCCNNTNGCGACTGCAACATCGATTATTATTCTAGCAAATCANCTTTATCCAAGNGAATTCAAATGGGCAGAATTNAATCGCATTGATATGTTNTATGGACATAGCCAATTACGNGTTTTTGCTGCGCAAGGTAAGCCAGCTAATTATCTACCTCCGCTATGGTTAAAAGACGTAATTAAATTCAACGAATTTCGTCAGCGTTTTCTTGTTTATTAAGCTTCAATGAGATACCTCGCTTTAGTTATTTTATCACTTTTTTTTTCAAAACCGTTNGCTCAAACACATTTTACAATTCCTCAAAATGTTTGGAGAATATCTTATAATCAAGGTTATGTATCAGGAAATTGGAAGGCTAAAAGTTTATCTAATGGAATGCAGCATTCATACAAGATCGATACAACTAATTATTTGATCAATCAATTTTTTGAGCGCACTATCAATCAAGCCAGGATAAATATTGAATATGGATTTACAGATAGANCNACTTTCGTTTTAAATGTCCCTTATATNCAAAAAATTAATGAAAAACATGATTGGAATTCTGATTCTTCATCCNCTNAGCTCNATGATTTAATTAATTATTATTATCCTAAATCAAAATCAAANAAAGGCTTATCTGATATTTCAATGGGAATAAATATNTTAATTCGNGGTGTTCCTGCNTGGAGGGGAGGNAAGCAAAGATTTTCAATNTANTCAGGNNTNGATATGATTTTTCCATTTGCTGAGAGGTTAAAAAANTANGATCCAAATAGTAAGGANAAAAATGGNATNCCAGATCANTTTCAACAATTNCCGATTGGTGAGGGNTTAACCGAGCTAAGGCTACGGGTTTTTGGCGAATTTTATAGAAAAGGATGGGGAAGNTTATTCAATATAAACTGGTCTGTAGGTATTTCTAATTTTCAAAAAGATATAATTAATCCNCCCATTTCNTTTCTTTGGATAGAAAATGCAGGTCCCGATTCAATNGCAAAAGCAATTGGAACAGTATTTCNAAAAAAATCTCCAGAAATTAGCGCAATGATGAAAGCCCAAATAGAGCTTATTCCAAAAAAGNTGTTNTTTTCAANGGGGTTTGATTGGAGTACAAATGGTCGTGATAAATATTTTTCAAACAATCAAACATGGAACCAATGGATGGCTAAAAGGAGCGGTTATGACACNCAAAAAATGCAAACTACTCAATTTGTTAAAATTAACTTAATTAATTTAGATCCTTTTCAAATGATTGGACCTATTCCATTTGAATTGGAATTTGGAGCAAGNTGGTTNATGCCCTATCCATTAACTTACCATACCTATGGAAATNTATCCTCTTGGATTCAGATCAGTACTTATCTTCAAGCATGGTAAATTATATAAGTAAAAATGGTATACAATAATAAAAAAGAAATATTNTCCTGGTCGCTATATGATTGGGCGAATAGCACTTTCTCTACAACCGTTATGGCTGGTTTTTTCCCTATTTTTTTTAAACAATATTGGTCTACAGCGGCAGAAGTAACTGTTACTACATGGTATTTGGGCTTAGCTAACTCTATTGCCTCAATTCTAGTTGCTACNCTNGCTCCATTTCTTGGNGCCATTGCAGATAAAGCGTCCGTAAAAAAGAGACTACTAATATTTTTNGCTTTCCTTGGAATTATTAGTACCGGAACCTTATCGATAATCAATCAAGGTCAGTGGATAATTGCAATTGTATTTTATGTTACTGCTTCTATTGGTTTTATGTCTGCAAATATCTTTTATGATTCCCTTCTCCCTAGTGTAGCTCCAAAAGAAAAAAGAGACTTTGTTTCATCNTTTGGTTATGCCTTGGGTTANATAGGNGGCGGAATTTTATTCTTAATTAACGTTTTGATGTATCTCAAGCCTGAANTTTTTGGCATTTCAGATGCTGCAAGCGCAATTAAGTTGTCATTCTTAACTGTAGCTATATGGTGGGCAGTTTTTTCAATTCCTATTATGGTATTTGTAAAAGAGCCATCAGTTTCAGAAAATATTGGAATCACCAATTCTATCAAATTAGGATTCAATCAATTAAAATCTACTNTAACTACCATTAAAAAATTTAAAGTTGTAACCACATTCTTGATCGCGTATTGGTTTTACATNGATGGCGTGGATACTGTTATTAGNATGGCAGTGGATTATGGCACCAGNATTGGATTTTCTACCTCTGCATTGATAACAGCATTATTGTTGGTTCAGTTCATTGCATTCCCAGCTACATTGATCTATAATTGGTTTGCTTCCAAAATAGGAATAAAGCGCGGAATTTTCATCGGTATAATTGGTTATNTCTTAATCTCTATTTTTGCATCACTCGTATCAAAGGAATGGCACTTTTATGCGATTGCTGTTATGATAGCATGCTTTCAGGGTGGTATCCAGGCTTTAAGTCGCTCATTATATTCCACAATTATTCCAAAATCAAATGCTGCAGAATTTTTTGGATTTTATAACATGTTTGGAAAATTTGCTGCTATTATTGGACCGCCCTTAGTNGGTTATATTGGCTTGGTAACAGGAAACCCAAGGATTGGAATCCTTTCAGTAATAATGTTATTTATTTTGGGTGGAATTATGCTAGCTAAAGTAGATGTTGAAGAAGGAGAAAGGGTTGCGCAATCACAATAAAAAACTTATTTTAGTAACTTTCTTAAGATAGACTTTTTATCAAGGATTTATTTGAGAGGCTTTACTTTTTAATCAATAAAAATATCGGGAAGAATCAAAATGTCACAATATTTAGCAAAATATTCTCAATTTGTAATGCCAGACCATATCAATGTAGTCGGAACTCTTTTTGGTGGACAAATGATTGCATGGGTTGATTTAGCCGCAGCAAAAGTGGCTCATCGTTTTCTAAAAGGATCCCAAGCTGATGGTGCGGTAACTCGCACTATTGAACAGGTCGAATTTAAAGAGCCAGTATATCTAGGTGATTGGGTAAACTTTACCGCTGCAATCGTTTCCGCAGGGACCACGTCTATACATATTGAAGTCAAAGCATACGCTGAGGGAGGAAAGACAGATCCCAGATTAGCTTGCGTAGCTTCCTTGGTGATGGTATCTGTAAAGAAAGGAGAAAAAGGTAATTATATTAAACATCCGCATGGTAAAACAATTCAATAATTTCTTTCCTGTAATTATTTTTTTTAGTTTTTCTTTTTCTCAGGTGACTGATACACTAAAGGAAAATAGTATAGATTTAAAAACTAAGGAATCAAAAGTAGTAACAATATCTGCTAAATTATCTTTAGGGAAATTTAAACCCAATGCTTATCGATTAAGTTTATTTCCAAGAAATCGTCCTTCTGAAATTTATATTTCTNGAATGTTTTTTCCTGAAGACTCCATCCAAGTTATTCTTCCTGAAAATATTTTAAATTCTGATACTCTAGGAAATATAGCTAGCCTAGAACCAATTGGTGGTTCATATGAAACCATATATCGATTATTCTCGAAATCATCCGGAGAAATTGATCTTGGTAACTTTGAAATATTGCCAAAAACAGATATAATAAAATTAAATATTATCGATGGATCTGATCATTCTCCAGTTGCAGAGGCATTAATTAATACTTTTCAATCTGGTGTTCTTATTTCAACTACAATGGCTGATAACATGGGATACACAAGATTAAGAATTCCAGTAGATAGAGATAAAGAAAATTCGATTAGTATTTTGATTGAGACTGGAGGAAGGTATCCTCCTTGGCAAGGATTGATCGATGTACCAGAAGGACAGTCAGATCGAACGATACAGCTTTTTCGCTTAGATGTAATTCCGGGTGCATCGCTATATTCAGTTATTAAAGACCTTACTCCGTTTCGTAGAGGCCCAGAAAATGGTTCTGAAATATTATTTTTCCTTAGTAGGGGAGATCAGCTAGTAATAACCAAAGTTGCTGGCAATAGACTCTTTGGCAGCGTACGTATTGACCTGCACGATAAACAATCATCGAATTTTTTTGCAGGATGGGTAATGAATCAAGATGTAAAACTTTTATCTGAACCATTAATTAATCAGACAGAAAAGAAAAATGAATAAACAGAAATACGACCCCCCTCAAAAACTTTCCTTAAATGCCGAATTCAAATCGCTGGAAGATTATTTAGATGAATATACTTTTTCAGTAAATGATAGTGACAATTTTTGGAGCAAAAAGGCAGAGCGTATTGATTGGTACGAAAAATGGGATAAAATAAGCGATGTTGATTTTACTAAGCCTCAAATCAGATGGTTTATTAATGGAAAGTTAAATGTGAGCTACAATTGCTTAGATCGACACATAGAAAATGGGCATGGAGATCGCATTGCTTTTTTTTGGGAAGGAAATGATCATAGTGAAAATAAAAGCTATACATATAACGAACTGCTTGTTAAGGTAAATAAATTTTCGAATGTTTTAAAAAATTTAAATGTTTCAAAGGGTGATAGGGTCTGCCTATATATGCAAATGATTCCTGAGCTACCGATTGCTATGTTGGCTTGCGCGCGAATAGGAGCTGTCCATTCTGTGGTATTCGGAGCATTTAGCCCAGACTCACTTCGCGATAGAATAAATGATTCTAAATGCAAATTATTGATTACACAAGATACCGGTGTTAGAGGTACAAAACTTGATATTCCAATGAAGTTTAATGCCGATACAGCATCAAAGCAGACGCCGTCCATAGAACACATAGTAGTTGTTAAAAGAACAGGGCATGAAGTTANCATGAAAGATGGACGTGATTTATGGTGGCATCAAGAAATTGAAAATGCTGAATTATATTGTGAGCCTGAACGCATGGATGCTGAAGATCCTTTGTTTATTCTTTATACTTCAGGATCAACTGGAAAACCAAAGGGAGTCCTTCATACTACTGGCGGTTACCTGCTTTATGCAAATTTTACNTTTAATACTATTTTTGATTATAAAAGTGATGACATTTATTGGTGCACTGCTGACATAGGTTGGATTACAGGTCACTCATATATTGTCTATGGACCTCTTTCAAATTGCGCTTCATCTGTTATCTTTGAAGGTGTACCAAACTATCCAGACTTTGGAAGATTTTGGGATNTTGTTGATAAATACAAGGTTACTTTATTCTATACAGCTCCAACCGCCTTNCGAGCACTGATGAAGGAAGGTGATGATTGGATTAAGAGCCATGATTTAACATCACTCAGATTATTGGGTACTGTAGGAGANCCAATTAAGCAACCTGAATGGGAATGGTATTATAAATTGATAGGCAGTGAGCANTGCCCTATTGTAGATACTTGGTGGCAAACGGAAACNGGAGGGATTATGATTTCGCCTCTGCCTGGAGCAACTCCTACCAAGCCGGGTTCTGCCACACTCCCTTTTTTTGGAATTAAACCAGTTCTATTATCTGATGATGGAGATGAAATTAGTGAAAATAATACTGGNGGACTTCTTGCAATTAAATCATCTTGGCCAGGTCAAATGAGGACTGTTTATGGTGATCATCAGCGCTTTAAAGAAACTTACTTTTCACAATTTGAGGGATATTATTTTACCGGTGATGGTGCATTTAGAGATGAAGATGGTTATTATTGGATTACGGGGAGAGTAGATGATGTATTGAATGTTTCAGGGCATCGAATTGGTACAGCTGAAGTGGAAGGNGCAATAGGAAAAGCTAATGGTGTAGCTGAAGCAGCAGTGGTTGGTTTTTCGCATGATATTAAAGGCCAAGGTATCTATGCTTTTGTAACNCTGATGACAGGCACAGAAACTGATTTANCAATAAAAGAAGCAATTAAAAATAGCGTAGCTATAGAAATAGGCCCCCATGCCAAACCTGACAAAATTCAATTTACAGCCGGTTTGCCAAAAACGCGTTCAGGGAAAATTATGAGAAGAATATTAAGAAAAATTGCTGAAAATGAGTTTGATGACTTGGGAGATATATCAACGCTAGCCGATCCTTCTGTTGTTAAAAGTTTGATCAAAGGCATTGAAGAATAGTTTAAACCCATACATCGTTTTCTGCAGTCATTTCGCTTTCGCTGTCACCAGTATTAGTAACTCCTCTTGGTTCAATTAGCATGATATTGCATTCTTGATCAGCCCTAGGCTTATGCTCTACGCCTTTTGGGACAACTATCATTTCACCAGGACCAAGCATTACCGTTTCGGTTTTGAACTCTATGGTTAGAGTTCCATTTATTACAATAAATGTTTCATCTGTGTTATCATGTTTATGCCATATAAACTCATCCTTAACTTTGGCAAGTTTAAATTGATAGTCATTCATCTCAGCAATAACTTTTGGCGACCAGTAATCAGAAATTTTATTAAATTTTTTATTTAAATTTATTTTTTTTGTATTCATACGATAATTTCTCCATTAAAGTGATTTATCTATAACATTATTTGATTTTTTTGATTACAATCTTAATTTAAGTACCACTTTTTATATAACATTTTTCTAAAATAAGGAAAAAAATGGCAAATCTTTTAAAAATTAAACACATATCTAATGATTGGCATAGTTCAAATGACCAATCTGTATCAGTAGGAATTTACGATAATTTGCAATTAAATCGTCAACTTCAGGGGGTTAATAGGAAATCAGGGAGAGCAATTTCACATAATTTATCTGCAGATCTGATCAAGGGCAAAGTAGGTGAAGTGACACGTATCGTTGGTAAAAAAGGTTTTGTTGCTTATGTGTATGGATTAGGCCCAAAAGGTAATTTAACCCCTGAGACGCTAAGAATTTCAGCAGCAGCAGTTGCTAAATCTTGCATTGCAGATAAAATCGATTCTGTCACTTTTCTTTTACCAATTGAGGCTAAAGAAAATGTTATGTCGCAAGCAGCATCTGAAGGAATGGTGCTAGGTAGCTATCAGTTTAATGAATTCAAGTCAAAAAAAGACGATCTATTTGAATTGCGCCATGCTAGTATTGTAGGTGGCAATAAAAAAGCTGTTGAGCGAGGCGCTATTATAGGCAACTCGGTTTGTTTTGCGAGAGATCTTGAAAATCGCCCTGGAAATATTGCAACCCCATCGCATTTAGCTGATAATGCTATTGAAATTGGNAATTCATCTGATGTCAAAGTAACCGTCTTTGATAGAGATAAGTTTACTAAAATGGGGATGGGGGCATTGGCAGGGGTAGCATCTGGGACTGATGAGCCGCCAAAATTTATTATTTTAGAATATTTTAATGGTCCAAAAAAACAAAAACCTAAAGTACTTGTAGGGAAAGGCTTGACATTTGACAGTGGTGGTATTTCAATCAAGCCTGCTGCTAAAATGGACGAAATGAAGTATGATATGTGTGGGTCTGGAGTCGTTCTTGGTGTTATGAAAGCTGTATCAATCATCAAGCCTAAAAGCAATATTGTTGGAATAGTCCCATCAACAGAAAATATGAGCGGAGATAAAGCCTACCGTCCTGGAGATATTCTCACAGCTTACAATGGAAAAACTATAGAAGTCTTAAATACTGATGCAGAGGGTAGATTGATATTGGCAGATGCTCTTTCATATGCCTGTAAGCACTATGACCCTGAATATATTTTAGATTTTGCAACTCTTACCGGAGCAGTAGTGGTCGCATTAGGTCATATTGCATCTGGAATTATGGGTACAGATCCTTCNTTAATTNCTGCAATAAAAAACTCTTCTGATACTACCGGAGAAAAAGTATGGGAATTTCCCTTGTGGGATGAATATTTAGATCAGGTGAAATCAAAAATTGCAGATGTTAAAAACCTAGGAGCTCCAGGTCAGGCAGGCACAATAGCTGGCGGTGCATTCTTAAAAGCATTTGTAGATGATAGCATACCCTGGTGTCATTTTGACATTGCAGGATCTGCATGGGGTGACAAAAAACTTGCTTATCAAAATCCCGGAACAGCATCAGGAGAGGTTATTCGTTTAGTTTTGGATTTAATAGAAGCTAAATGAACATTATACCTATCATAATTTTTACTGCAGGCTGCATTTTTGGTGCGTTTGGATTCTGGTTTTTTAATAGAAAAACAAATGATTCGGTACAGCAAAACCGTGAAAATCTAAAAGCAGAATTTGGAGATCTCTCCAAGCAGGCCCTTGATCAAAATCTAGATAGCTTTTTAAAATTAGCTGAAAATAAATTTTCTGAACTATTAAAATCTTCTGATAGTCAGCTCAATCAAAAAAAAGAATTAATTGATCAAACAATTTTAGATATGAAATCAAAATTGGAAGGGTTGGATAAATCTACGAATGAACTTAAAGGGCATGTGAAAAGCTCTCAAAAAGGAATTGGTGATCTAGCGGAAACTACCAATAAGCTTTCACGTATTTTATCAAGCTCTCAAGAGCGCGGTCAGTGGGGTGAGCGCATGGTTGAAGATATTTTGAATTTTATGGGTCTAATTGAAGGTATAAATTTTGAAAAACAACTTCAAACTGGAGACGGAAGGCCGGATTTTACTTTTAAGCTTCCAAATGACAAGATAATTAACATGGATGTAAAATTTCCATTGGCGCACTATGAAAATTATCTAAGCGCTACAAATGATAACGATAAAGAATTAGAAAAGAATGCTTTCATTAAAGATGTTCGAAATCATGTAAAGGCTATAGAAAAACGTTCCTATATTAATCCCGAAGAAGGTACGGTTGACTACGTATTAATGTTTATTCCCAATGAGAGCGTATACGCATTTTTAAATCAAGAAGATAAAGATTTAATCGATTTCTCTCTTTCAAAAAAAGTTCTCTTNTGTTCACCTATAACACTTTATGCGATTTTGTCATTGATTAGGCAAGCTGTGTCTAACTTTGCCATGGAGCAGAAAGCAGGGGAGATGCAAGAATTAGTAGGTGTTTTTAGAAAACAATGGGAGCAGTTTACCGAAAAAATACATGCTATGGGAAAATCAATTAGCGCTTTAACAAATCATTATGATGAATTAAAAGGTCCACGATTTAGAGCCCTTGAGAAACCAATGGATAAAATAAATGAACTTCAACTTGGTCAAGATTCTACAAAGAAAGAGATTGAAGATTGAAAAATTTACTATTCATCATTTCTACTTCTCTATTTATTTCATGTGTGGGNCCGCCAGACCCTGATCATGGCTTGGTGGAAAATTTGCCTGCCATAATAAATAAAAATGATGTTTTTTCTTTTTCATTAAGGGGCGATGTTTTTAATTATGATAAGACGTTTGATTTGTCAATCAATGTTCCCAGCAATAAATCTTTACATTCAACATTGATTGTTACAGATTTCAAAGGTCAAGATTCATCAACTATTGAAATACTCGGCCTCAACGACACAATAGTTTACAGCTACCTACTTAATTCAAACATTACAGTTACTAATAATGATAAATCTAATTCGCCCAAACTATCAAAGATACGCCTGAATAGTTTTTCGGGAATAATTGACTGGGTGGTTACTGCAAATTAATAATTTTTAATTACCCTGAGAACATTGAGCAGTTAACCCAATTGGTGAGCCCGGTGGAGCATTTGGGATGTCCATTGGTTCAAAACTATCTGGTTGTTCAATAAAATTTTCCAAGCGCTTTTTGATCATATCTTTATGCGCTACAGCTCTGGAGCCTTTAGCGTTTTTTCGCATAAATTTTTTATTCAATTCATTAACTTTATACATCGCTATTGATTGCACAGCTGGAGAAGCATTTTCATTTGCTGCCAAATTCATTAAATGATCAATAATAACAAAATCAACATTTCGTTTAATTTCACCCTGAAGNCCTTTTGGCGTCTTTTTAAATAGTGTATTATTCAAAATTATATCGATAACTCTTTCTAAGCCCGGTTGATTTTTATCTCTAGAGTGATATTCAACTAACCTGGCGGCCCTTTGATGATTGAATAGCATTTTACTAGTCATATGTGCTGCAGTTTCGGCCAAGCTGATACCATCAAAAGTAACCCCTGTTTTGGATTGGAAAGATTCTCTAGTTTTTCCTCTTCCAGATGCTCGAGGAGGAATTAGCTTAAGTAGGCTTTCATTTAGGGTAAGAAATTCAGGCTGCATCGTTTGAAGTAGCGCATCGAGTGATTCAAGTTGATGATCCGATTGAAGCATATCCGTTATTAGTTGCCCATCACCCCTTAGAGCATAGCTATAGTTTAATCCACCTATAATTTTTGCAGCAGCCTCTATCTGATAGCGATGCAAGAGGTAAATAGGGACTAAAACATCTCCTAGGTCGCTATAAGGCTGACCGTATCGAATATTATTTTCACCAAATTTTTCCAGTGCAACTTCCCTAATCTGAATTAAATTGTTGAGCTCTTCAATCGCATCTTTGCCATTATCCCAAAGGTGGCTGGATGGATGCGCTGATCCAATTGGTCTTGCGTCTTGATCGGTAATAAAAGTCATTCCTTGCCTTATGCCATTTTGAATTATTTCTTCTAAAGCTTTATCCTCATCGGTGCCATCTGGAAAATCTTGATAGCCATAAGCTACAGAGATTTTATCCCAATCCCCGATTCCACTATCATAAGCATCCATCCATTCGATTTCATTAGAACTATTTAATGTGAGTGTTGGGTGAGGATAATCCATGACCGATGCACGCCCAAGTGAGCTGGCAAGAAAATTGTGTTGTATTCCAATTGTATGTCCAATCTCATGCGCTACAAGCTGTTTTATCCTTGCTAGTGCAATTTCTCGCATCGCGCTAGGAATTTTTGATTCATCTTCATAAGGCGCTAGCAATCCGGTTGCAATTAGATAATCCTGCCGAAGCCGTAAGGAGCCAAGCGATACATTACCTTTGATGATTTCTCCTGTGCGAGGATCTGAAACCCATCCTCCATAAGACCATCCCCTAGTTGCGCGATGTACCCAGTGAATCATATTGTACCGTACATCCATAGGATGCGCTCCATCAGGAAGCATTTTAATTTGAAATGCATCTTCGTAGCCAGCAGCTAAAAATGCATCATTCCACCATTTTCCACTTTCAATCATTGCGGTTCGAATTGGCTCAGGGACACCTGGATCAACGTAGTAAACGATAGGTTTTTTTGCCTTACTAATTTGTGCGCTTGGATTTACTTTCTCAAGACGGTGTCTTTGAATATATCTAGTATAAATAGATTCATCTAGATCAGCTGAATAATCTTGAAAATAAAGAGGGTAGAACCCTGCTCTGGGGTCATGCTTTCTAGTTGAATAATTTTTATCTGGGAGCTGTATAAATGAATGATGAAGTCGTACAGTAATCGCAGTTGGAGTAGGGGTAACCTGCCTGATATAATTTCCAGGATTATTACCAGTGTATGTTAACATTGTTTCAACATTCGTATTTTTAGGAAAATTCATTGTACCTGGCAAGTATATCGATGAACGAGAAATATCAACTTTATAGCTACCCATTTTTCGAGATTTTAATCTATTGATAACACCATGAGCATCCTGCATAAAAAATTCTGTAGCATCTACTAATACTTTTCCCGATTCTTCCGCGGCGACCTCAAATCCCCATAAGGTTGATTTAGCAAATCCCTCCGCAACGGACTGTTTTTCTTTTTTATCCGTTGTTAAGGCTCGGTAGGTATAATTTGGTTGTATCATCAACACTTTTGGTCCGATCCGCTTAAAAAATATAATCCTTTCATTGCCCAACTGACCTCTATCAAGGCCAATGTCATTTGATCCAATGCCAGCAGTGAGCGAATTCACATAGAGGAATTCCTTATCAAAATCATCTANTTCTAGCCAAAGTTTGCCAGAAGAACTATCCCAATACATATTNAAGTACCCAGATAGCTTTTTCATATCTTTAGTTTTNNTTGAAATTGAATCCGACAATATCATGCCTGATANGATTAAGAATAAGAATAGTTTTTTCATAAAATACCTTTAATAATAGATTATTTAATATCCAANCGTGTCTCTTGAATTAGNCTTGCGCCTTGAACGCTCTGTCCTTTTTTAAGCTCNTCTTTGATTTTTTTGACATTTATTTTCTCTGTCATGTGTTGNTCNATAAATGATTCCGGGATCATTTCTTCATCTTCNATNACCGCTTTAGGGGGATTTTTTTTAATGGTCAAATCAAAATTGACNGTCTCAATCTTTGTTATTTGATTTTCCTCCATCACGCTCTTGACATATTTTTTGATGTTTTCAGTCTTTTTTTCTAATCTTTTTCTTCGCTCAGCCATGTTTTTTTCTGCCTCTTTCATGGCTTTTATGGTGCCGTTCAGATTTTGAGTGTATTTAATAATATTCTCAGACTTTGCCTCAAGTGTGCCTTTTAAGCCCTCCAGCGTATCCAGCACAGCTTCATCTTCTAGATCGGATAATTCTTCTAGAGCATCTTTGTAGTCTTTTGCGATTTCATATAATACTGGTAATGCCATTTTTTTTCCTTTTATGATATTTATAATATTTGAAATTAGTGCGCAGGTTCCTTCAAAAAAACAACTAACATTATTTTTTAATAAAACTATTTTTGTAATTATGAAATACCTCTAATTTATACTAACAATTAAAATTTTAATTTATNATTAAGGAATATCAATGAAACGTATTTTAATTCTTTCATTCGCTCTACTNTTATTTTCTTGTGANGATGAAAATGAAAANGCCAGNAATTCTAACCTTNTAGGCACATGGAATCTTTCAAATATGGGTGAATACGAAAATGCTGCTAATTGCTCAGGGNCTATAGATAATACAGGTTGGGCGCTTGCACAAGCATTTGGAATGACAGGATCTTTAGAGTTTAAGGCGGGTGGNTCTGGAACTATTAGTGTAAATGTGCTTGGAATGAGCGAAAGTGGNCAATTTTCTTGGTCTGAAGGAAAAAATGAATTTTGCGTTGGAGGAGAATGCATTCCTTTTAAGGTTGAAGGGAATACNTTGAGCTANGATGACAAACAAGATGCTTATTGCGAGGATAATGATGGAAATGAAACTAGCCAATCCAGTGAATCAAGCTGTAATAATGCAGGCAATACATGGTATGATGCTTCGTGCACAGTTTCAGAATACATAAAACAATAAACCTTAACTAAAATTAAAAAATCATAAATAAAATTTTAACTTTCGTAAATTTATCGCATCTAATACTGTAGAGACACAACAACAAATAAATTATAAGGATTAATATTATGAATAAATTCATCTTGCCAATCGCTTCGATGCTATTAGTTATCACTGGTTGTGAAAACTCTATGCGTAGCGAATCCTCAAATCTTGACAGTGCTGAATTGCAGGAACTGTCCTCTGAATTAACTTATGACTTAGGATTGAGCAAATCCTCTACAGATGCCATGAACAAATCTCTCAATCGCCATGGTAAAGGCGGTAAACATCGTGAGCCTGGTTTCCTCTGGAAAGTCGCAGCTGAAATGTCTGATCAGTTAACCNATGAAGAAAAAGCAGTCCTTTTTGAAAAAATGGATGAGAAAGATATTCCACTGTTTGGAGGATCTAAAGGGAAGAAGAGNAAATCAGGTAAAAAAGGAAAAAGCCAATCNCGAGATTTATTTAANATNCTCACTGATGATCAAAAAGATTTGTNTAAAGCTATGATGGCAGCTTANAAAGAAAAATTTAAATCNTTAAGAGATCAGGTAAAAGATGGCTCACTCTCAAAGGAAGATGCAAAAGANCAAATGAANGCTCTTAAAGANGCCNTGCNAGCGGAAGTTGATGCACTTTTAACCGATGATCAAAAAGCGCAGNTAGAACAAAATAAGGCAGATCGCNATGCTAANCGNCAAGCATATCGCGATTCATCCAAGGCTGTAATGGTNGANGCTCTCGGTATGACAGAAGACCAGGTTTCAGCATANGATGCCGCAAATCAAGANGCAAAGGATGCTNCAAGCGCACTTTTTGAGCAAGCCAAGAATGGTGATATCGACCGTGAAACACTACGAGCTTCTNTAAAATTAGTNTTTACTGCAAAAAATGAAAAACTAACCGCAATCTTTNATGATCAGCAATTAGATATCATTAAGATTCNTAAAGCCCTTGAAATGAGAATGAAAAAACACCGCTCATCTAAAGGNGATAAANCCAGAAAAGGTAAAAAAAGTAGAAAAGGNAAAAAAGGCAGTCGGAGCAANNGNTAATCCTAGNATTAAAAGGCTGATCAGTATCANTTGATCAGCCTTTTTTTTTCTTCAATTTCTATTTAACTTTAGTTTATTATATATTNTTTAGAACAGCATAAATAGGTATTTAGAATAAAAATTATGAAACTTTCTTTAATCATAATCGTCTAAATACTANTANGAAGAATACAAACAATTAAAAGGAGTGTATAATTATGTGTAACGCAATTTTAGAAACTATGNTAAGCGCATCGCTCTTTATTTTTGGTGGAAATATTGTAGATACCAAGCTTGGACTTCACCATTATGAAGATGACGATTATAGTGAAATTTTTTATCAAAAAAATAATACCATGATAACAAAAAAATGCACAAGACACTCAGAATTTGAAAATATTAAAAAAGTAAGACGTTATCATCCTGCAAGTGGCGGATCNGAAACCGTATATAAAGTGATACCAGCACAGGAAGATGNAGTAGTAAAAATTAAGGAAGGCGCATGAAAAATTTANCATTATTAACCGCATTANCATTATTGATGTACACNGGCTGTGAAAGTCTGAATGAAAATGAAGTTANCTTAGANGATCCTGAACTGTTGGCTCTNTCTGANGGTTTGAATGCAGATATTGGCCTCAGTAAATCTTCTGATGATGCCTTCAAGGATGCNNTAANCCGTCATGGAAAGCGCGGTAGGCATCGCATGGATCCTGGATTCCTTTGGAAAGTAGCAGCTGAAATGCAAGNCAAGCTTACTCAAGATGAGAAAGATAGNCTTTTNGCTTGGATGGATGATAATGCAGTNCCGTATNTACATTCACCAGAAAAAGACAAACATCATGGNCCNAAAGGTGATAAGGGCGGTATGGATTTTCGCCTATTATTTACTGTTCTTGATGCTGATCAACAAGAAACTCTAAAAGGCATNCTAGACTCCTACAGGGAGCAAATGGAAGCTGTATGGGGTCAAATGAAAGATGGCTCAATGGATGAAGCTACTGGCAAAGCAGANCTTGAAGCTCTAGAACTAGCTATGAAAACAGAAGTAGAGTCTNTACTAACNGATGATCAAAAAGATCAGCTTGATGCTATTTATGCTGAAATGAAAGACAAGATGGAAGCGGAAAAAAATGCAGAGTANGATGCGATGGTGACTGCTCTAAATATGACTTCNGAGCANGAAGCNAGTTTAATCGNAGTTAANCAGCAGCATAAGGATGCCGTTGAGGCTTTAATGGAAGCAGCAAAGAATTCTGGCGCGGATGTAGATAGAGTTCAGCTTGGTGANAAAATTAAAGCATTNATGCTAGAGCGTAATACAAGTCTAGAAGCGTTATTTGATGACAGCCAGCTTGAAACCATTAAAGTTCACATGTCGCTCGCGATGATGTTTTCTAAACATTGTGATGGTAGAAAAGATGGACGCTGGGGAGATAAAGACGACAAAGGCGGTTCTACAAAAAGATAATTAAGCACCATCAAAAAAAGATTAAAAGGCTGTAGTATTTATACTTCGGCCTTTTTTTTTAACTTTTTAATTATAAGCTAGTCTAATAAGAAAATGCATGCGAACAGACAACGAGTTAATAAAAGAATTCCAAGAGGGAAAAGAAGCTGCTTTTAATGAGCTAGTAGATCGTTATTTATCAAGCACTTATGGATTTTTCACGAAATTTACCGACTCTAAAGAAGAGGCTGAGGATTTAGCTCAGGATGTTTTCATAAAGATGTATAAAGCACTTAAAAAATTTCGTTTTGAATCAGAATTTAAAACCTATTTATATCGAGCTAATATCA
>PASZ01000018.1 GCA_002712245.1 Fidelibacterota bacterium
ACCATTCCCCATAGCCAGACAGTTTGACCCGTAGTCGCAATATTTGATAAGGGAGGGTATGATGTCCATCCGGAATTTGCTGCCCCACCAGGAACAAAAAATCCAACTACCATAATAACTGACCCTAAAAAATAAATCCAGTAGGACGCAGCATTTAGCTTTGGGAAAGCCATATCAACTGCTCCAATTTGAAGCGGGACTAAATAATTTCCAAAGGCACCAAAGGCAAGTGGAACGACACCTAAGAATATCATTATTGTGCCATGCATCGCACCCATGGAATTATAAGTTTCAGGAGGAAGAGCTCCATCGGGGCCCAGTAGGCTTCCGATTAAAGGGATAGGGGTTCCAGGATAAGCCAGCTGGTATCGCATTATTGATATAAGAACAAAGCCAAATAGAAGCCAAGCAAGAGAAGTGATACCATATTGAATACCTATTATCTTATGATCTGTTGACCAAATATACTTTGTCCAAAAACTTTGCTTATGATTTCCTTCGCTCATTTAATGCCTTTAGCTATATTTTAAAAATTAGGGACTTTGGTTTGATATGTTCTCGAAATCTATTAAAACTTATAACTCAAATTTATGGTTTTAATTAATTATCTACAAAGTTGATTTTATTGAAAGTTTTATTTTTCATATGGTTTAGTTTGTTGATTTAAATTCTTTATTTTATCTAAATTTGTAGATCTTAAATTATTAAAAATTTAATCGTTCGGAGAAAATATGAACAAAACCATACTTAATATTTTAATCATCTCTTTTGGGGTAGGCACCATAGGTGCAGGAGAGGTTACAGGAAGCGTCAAATACGTTGGTCAACCACCAAAGGCTAAACGCCTTAGAATGGATGCAGACCCAGTATGTGCCGCTTCGCATCAAAAAGCAGTAAAAGCTGAATCATTTGTCGTAGATGCAAATGGAAACCTTGCAAATGTAATGGTTTATCTCAAAAATGTAAAATACGATGGAAAAGTATCATCAGAGCCTAAAACGCTAGACCAAGCAGGGTGTGTTTATACACCTCATGTATTAGGCGTTCAAGCGGGTCAACCTCTTAAAATACTTAACAGTGATGCAACAATGCATAATATACATGGACTTCCTAAAGTAAATAGGGAATTCAATTTTGGTATGCCAAAAACCCTTAAAGAGAAAACCGTAACTTTTGATAAAGCAGAGGATATCTTTGTTGTCAAATGTGATGTTCATCCATGGATGAAAAGCTATACTCAAGTTTTTGATCACCCATACTATGCAGTCACTGATAAAAGTGGAAATTTTAGCATTGCTAATGTACCTGATGGGACGTACGAGATCGTTGCGTGGCAAGAAAAATTTGGTAGCAAGAGAACTCTTTCAAAAAACGTTACCGTTAAATCTGGTAAAGCTGTAGTCAACTTTGAATTTAGTCGACCAAAGAAAAAGTAATGTAAAACTACTTAATTTAAAAAATAAAAAAGCCTCGCTAGTACGAGGCTTTTTTATTGCAAATAGCAATAACTTAAAATGGGATTATTATGCCGACGCAAGAATTACCAATCGTCATCTCCCCAATCATCCTCTTCCTCTATAATAAATCCATACCCTTCAGATTCTATGTGACGCCTAACTATATCTGAAACATCTTCTTTTCCATCCATACCCCACATCCAATCTATGAGGGCCTTGTAAAGAAGAGTGCTATCAGTACTGATTCTAGCTACATCCCTCCCCCATGCTTCTCTAACTGAATTTATCGGCTCTTCAGTTGGAATGTAAGGTGCGGGCATTTTAGTGCCAGGCATAACATCTTGAGGGTTAATGAACCATTCTACTAGCCACTCTGGTCTTAATCTTTCTTTGGTGAGGGTTATGTTGGGTGCCCATGTTAATGCAGCCTGCTTTGGTTTTTCTGAGCCATAAAAATGACAATTATTACAAGCACCCATCTCAGCAATTCTCTCTCCGGCCTTATAAGACGATGAGTTCATAGTAAACTGATGAGCATCTTCGTATTTTAAATCCTGGCCATCTTTATACTGAAAATAAGAAATGATCTTGTTCCATTCCTCATCAGTATAATCAAAACTTGGCATTCTGGCTTGAAGATGNGGACGAATCATGCTGACATCTTTAAACCAATTAAGAAGCCATTGAGGNTGTGTCTTTCTNCCTTGAGNATTTAATAATGGTGGACTAAAGCTCTGCACTAAGCTCATATCTTCAGCATTCGTTCCATCTGCAATNACCTTCAACCATTCAGCNGTTGCTGGCCAAATGGCGCCACCATCGCCATCGATCTTATGNCAACCCAAACAATTATTAGTATGTAAAAACTGTTCACCTTTTGCTACGGCTAAATAATAAGGTGTTTTTTCAGGAAGCTTGCTTGGCGGAATTTCATCTTTAACAAGTCCCATAATCAAAGTAACAAGGGATTCTATCTCTTTGTGTTCAAGTCCAAAGTGAGGCATTCTTGATTTCTCTAATGGCTTAAGCTCTTTGACTGTAGTNGTTCCATCATCATTAGGAATAAGGTCAAATTTTTCTGGCTCATTTATTTTNTGATANAACCAATCCCATTTAGTNTGNGGTATTTCATCATGCCAAAAACCAAAATCTAGCTTTGAAATTAACTTACTNCCTTCNTGATTAAGAGAAATTCCAATTGGCTTTCTATCTTCAAAACCNTGGATATTATGACATGAATAACATCCATAATGNCCAATNAGATTCTCACCAGAATAAACTAGNTTCTCTTTGATTGACATGGTATTNAGTANATTTTTCACNTGGGANGTAGAATTTAATTGNGATANAAAATCTGANGCAATTTCATNTAAAATAGGTTCATTGACATTNGGAACCGGGGTTGAATCAAANNCTGTAGTTTTATCTAATAATAAATAGCTCGCTATATCGGCTGCTTCCTGATCGGTTANGCGNAAATTTGGCATTTTAGTATCAGGGTGNTAGCTNTATGGATTTTTTAACCAATTGAAAAGCCATTCTGCNTNTGTTTTAGATCCAANNCCGATCAAGTTTGGNCCTTGCTCTAACCTNAGGTTCTGTAAAGANGGATCATAATTNGGGTCNGGNTCAGGCTGTATTTGATGNCANCCCATACAGCCNAGNGCAGAAACAAGTAATTTGCCNTTTTCTGANTCNCCAATATTNTTATTTTTNACTTTATTATAATTTGAAGACTTCTCAAANAAATATTCCGTCATAGCNAGAGTTTCTTGTCCNGTCCTNATAAGATCCTCNGGNCTNNTATTATTNCCTTTTTTNAAGAAGTGCGGCATCCATGTATTATGNCGAAAAGCTCTNGGNTCCATAATCCANCGATAGGTCCAGTCCTTTGTAGTCTTCGAAGCTACTTTATATAAGCTTGGACCTGCTTTAGGGTAATCNTCTCCCCATCTTTCCATGCTATGGCATGTATAACATCCAGCTTTTTCAAAAGTTGACATTCCAAGGCTTAGCTTCTCAGCGCCTTGAATTGGCATGTTATCACTATGGCACTTAAAACACCCGGCCTCNGAGTATTGAGTGGGTAGCATTTTATTGCCCCAATAATGCAANGCTTCCCAATTATATTTCTTTTTCCATAGTTTTGCCTGCTCTTCATTTTTTGGCATATGNCCAGCNGATGTAAAATCTGTTCCNCTNCCTCGGCCAGCATGGCAGGATGTACATCCATATTCACTACTTGGGTGCGGTGAGCTTCCGCTAACAAATTCATCTAATCTGGGGTGAGTCGTATAAGGCTGAGGTGCATCTTCATATCCTTCTTTATCAATTCCAACGTGACATGTTATACAGCGATCAACTTTTGGCATTCCCATGTATACAAGGTCATCCTCGAGATCATTGACAACAACTTGCTTAACTTCGTAATAAGGATCAATAAAATCAATAACNGGGACATCTCTTACAATGTTTGCTATTTTATTTGCAAAGGTCATCGCTTCAGGGTCAAGTTTTGACAATTGTCTTTCTAATAATTGTTTTTCACTATCAATAGCGTAAAGGGCATCATTCGTTTGCTTTATGAACGAATTCATGACTTTTAATTCGTTTTCAAGNCTATCTACTAATGACTGATTTTTTTCAGCNATCAAAAAAGCTTCATCGGTCTTCTTTTTTAATTTATTATAGNTTTTNTTTGCTTTTTCCTCATTNCCATGTCCAAATCTGGATTCTTCTAGGGCATATTTTGCNGCATCNAAATCTGCTTTTGCNAATTGATAGTTTTGATTAGCTGAATAGATTGTCGCTTCAAATTCATCCAATTGTTTTTCTATATCTTCAACTTTGTCAGACTGGTCTGAAAGCTCAGTTGTTCTTTTATCTAATTCTGATAAAAGTTTTTGGTAATCTGAATTATCTGCAAGGACCGCTTGCTGGTCAGTTAATTNCTTACGAACATTTTGAACTTCCATTTCTCTAAATTCTGATTGATACTTTTTCCAAGGNCTNTTATAATCGTCTGCAAATGTTAAAATCCAAAATGCAGTNAANANAATGCTTGAAATAGCGAACCACTTATTCAGCTTTAGAATATTATAGTATCTCTCTTCTTGTTTAACGGGCATATATATCCAGCTAGAAATTGAAAAAGAATTCAGGCATAGAGATGATGTATTTTAAATTGAAAAACCAGCGAAGATACATTTTGACCGGAAGCAAAACTCCAAATAGCATTAATACGACAAAAATCGTAAATCGTGCGCTACCCAACCTATCATAAAAACTTTTTAATAATGTTTTAGCCAGAAGTGGCGGCAGTACTGCAAAAATAATAAATACTATAAAAAGACCAGGTGCTTCCCTGATTAAGATATTTGATGGAAGTCCAGTATTGAGCCATTTAACATAAAAAAGCTCAGAGAGATTAACATTGGTTAAAGCTTCAAGTCTATGAGAATCCCAATATTCAAAAGGGCCAAAAAATCCCCAGTTAGGCCCTCTTAAGAAAGTCCCAATTACAATCAATACATTCCATAAAACAAGCCAACCAAAAAGATAAATTGAAACCGATAGCATTCGATTCTTATAACTGTAATATCCTGAACCGTTGGGGTCTCTATCAATGTATGGAATAGCCATTAGACCAATAATAATAAATGTAGGCAGAACAACCCCTGCATACCATGGATCAAAATAAACTAGCATTTCTTGTAATCCTAAAAAATACCATGGAGCCTTTGCCGGGTTGGGAGATTCTGAAGGATTTGCTGGTTCTTCCAGAGGAGCTGGAAGCCCTATGGACCAAATTAGCATAAATGCGGAAAATAAAATCAAGGAAATTAATTCGACATAAACTAAGTCCGGCCAAACTAAAACTTTATCATTGGGTGCTTCGTAGTGTTCATCAACCGGCTTGCCTTCTTCGATTAGCTTATCGTTATTATATGCCTGGCTTAAGCTTAGCCAGGTGAAGAAAATAATTAGAATAATTAAGCCTGAAATAGGAACATTATCGGGTTTGAGAACAATCTTTTTAAAATTTTCATCCCCTAAGCCAAAAACAAAAAATGCAATTGTCACAGCAATCATAATGATCAGACCTTTTGATGTCCATAACTTATCTATCTTCAACCTCTTGTGAATTTTATAGAACCAATCTGTAGGAGGAAAAACAAAGGGGAATCCAACTAAAATTGCTGTAAACAAAATAGTTGGATTTGAAACATAATTTATAAGTGATTTAAATGCATCCATGATAATCAGACTGGAGTAGATATGCCTCCATCTTTTCTAATTCTCCAGAAATGCACTGCCATAAATATCATAATTATGAAAGGCAATCCTATACAGTGGAGAACATAAAATCTTAGTAGGGTAGCTTCCCCTAGGAATCTTCCACCAATTAATCCAAATCTTGCATCGCTAGCTTTGGTAATAAAATTAATATCTCCAATCGCAAGCAATGACGAACCTGGTCCCTCTGCTCCTAAAAAAGGAGTTGCTCCAGCCATATTTGAACCGACAGCAATTGCCCATATCGCAAGCTGATCCCAGGGAAGCAAATATCCTGTGAAGCTTAATAATAATGTCAACACAAGCAAGATTACACCAACAGACCAATTGAATTCCCTAGGGGGCTTATATGAGCCTGTCATAAATACTCTAAACATATGTAACCAAACTGCAATAACCATTGCATGCGCACCCCATCTATGTATTTCACGCATAATACCAAATGGGACCTGCTCTGTTAAATCCATTATATCGGTATAGGCATATTCTATAGTAGGTCGGTAATAAAACATTAATAGAATACCTGAAATAGTTAGAATAAGAAAAATGAAAAAGGATAAACCGCCCATACACCAGGTAAATTTAAGTTTTACAGCATGCTTGGGTAGCCGAACTGGGTGCAAATGAAGGAATACAGAATTTAAAACAACCATCATTCTTTGACGTCTAGTTGTTGGTGTGCCACCCCCGCGAAAAATTGATTTCCAAATTTGCCCTTCAGCGATTCTTTCAAATATGTTCTTTTTGTCTGACATAATTATTATACTTTCAAAAATGATTCAGGGTCATTCCACTGACCTTTTTCTTGTTGATATTTTTGTGTCTTATCGACAATAATCTGACCATCGTCAGCTAAAGTGATTTTAAATCTTTCTAAAGGTCTAGGAGCGGGACCTTCAAAATGGATCCCTGAAGCCCTAAAGCCGCTTCCATGACATGGGCATTTAAACTTTCTTGCAGAAGGTTGCCAGTTTGGTGTACAGCCAAGATGAGTACAAGTAGTTGAAAGTACATATATGCCTTCATCATTTCTTACCATCCAGACCCCATACTTTTCCTTCCATCTCAAATCAACCTCTCCAACAGTATAATCATCTGGATAGCCTGCTCGAAAAGTTTGGACTGGCTCAAAAAGAACATTTGGAAAGAAAAATCTCAGCATCATTGTAAAAAAACCACCCGTTGCAGCAACAAAAGCAACCCAGCCTAAGGAAAGCCAAGAAAAAAAGGTTCGGCGATTTACAGATGAATCTTTTTCAACCTTATTTAACGCTGCGGGAGGTGGAGATTGTGGACTTATTGTTGAAGTTTTTTTTGTAGGCTTATCTGACATTTAACAATTCTAAATTATATATTTTTCAAGAGCTATTCTAGCTGCTTCTCTAATTTTTAGGTTTAAATCCTCATTCATTAGGCGTTCAAGTTTAAGCTTAAGTTCTTGATTTTGAACAAAATGGGAAACACTAATTGTAACCAAGATAACTTGCACTTTTTCTTTTTCATCTACATTAGGAAAAGAATTTAAATACTTTCTATCTAACAGGTCTAATAAAATCGATCTTCCACTAGAATCTTTTTGTTTAGCAAGCCCTATAGCTGCATCCCATCTAATATTAGGCTCAATATCTGTCAACATTTTTCGAAGAGGGACAATTGAAGACTTTCCCCCTATCTTGCCAAGGGCTATCACTCCATGCAGGCGGACTTGGGGATCTGAATCGCTGAGTAATTTTTTTAAGGGTTCAATAGCTTTAGTATCTCCAATGTTGCCAAGAGCAAAAGCGCAAGCTTGAACAACTCCTATATCTGTGCTTTCAATCGCATTAATTAAAGTAGAAGAATAGCGCTCATCTTTAGTTGCGCCCATAGCAATTGCAAGGTATTGGCGAATTCGTTTATCTCGATCNTTCGAAGAATATTCAAAAGTTGAAATCATTTCATTAACAAACATTTCATCTTTTGGAATCATTTTTGGATTTGAAAGAAGCTTGGATAATTCAAATGCACCTTGCCACCGTTTTGTTGTTCCACCTATTTTTACATCTTCTAAGTAGTCTCGAGCAGAATTAGGTTCAGTAGTCATTAATCTAATAACTAGAAATATAATGACAGCAAAAATTGCTATGATAAACGGTACCACAAAAAAACTATGAACAACTACCTGTAGAATAGATTTTTTTTCAGTTTGATTCTCTTGCATGATCTTGCTGTTGCGTGCCGCGGAAAGGACTCGAACCTTCACGCCATAAGGCACTGGTTCCTAAGACCAGCGTGTCTACCAATTCCACCACCGCGGCAAAACAAAATTTAATCCTATTGTTGAATGCTATAAATTACAAAGTAAGTTTAGCTTAAAGAAATAGTTATGTGATTTTTTTAGATCAGGGCGCTAGATAGATCTGACCTTAAATCATCAATATCTTCAATTCCAATTGAAAGACGAATTAGAGATTCTGTGATTCCCATTTCTAGTTTCGTCTCATTAGGAACTGCAGCATGCGTCATAAAATAAGGGATACAAACTAAACTTTCTACACTTCCTAAACTTTCAGCTAGTTGAAATATCTCTATTTTTTTCAAAAATTTATCCCTGGAATTTACATCGCCAACATCAATAGAAAGCATTGCGCCAAAAACAACATCTCCTTTTGGGCTAAGCTGCTGTTTTTTTGCTATGGTATATTGAGGGTGAGATTTGAGACCTGGGTAGATAGTCTTTTTTATGTTTTTTTGCGAAGAAAGCCAATTTGCAAGCTCATATGCATTTTCTGTTGCTTTCTGATATCTAAGGGCTAAAGTCTTTGTTGATCTAAGTGTAATCCAATTATCGAAAGGGCTAGGAACGCCGCCTGTTGCCTTNAGCATGAATTGCAATCTTTCATGNAATTCATTATCNTTNGTAGTCAGAACTCCNCCNAGAACATCGGAATGACCCGATAATGACTTTGTTGANCTTTGCATGGAAATATCTGCTCCAAGCTCTANAGGTCTTTGNCCNTANGGNCTCATAAANGTATTATCTACACTTAGAANNACATTNTGGCTTTTACATATTTTTGATGTTGCNTCAATATCGCATAATTCAAGAAGGGGNTTTGTTGGGCTTTCAACATGAACAAGTTTGGTATTCTTCTTAATTNTATTTTTAATGTTTTGTGGGTCTCTAGTATCGATCCATTCAAAATTGATACCTTGACGACTCANAACATTCATTGCCATTCGATANGTTCCACCATANGTATTTCTTGAAACTAATATGTGATCATNTTTATCAAATAATTGGAATAANGCTGTNGTTGCTGCCATTCCTGAGCTNTAGCAAACTGCATGTTTTGANCCCTCTATNGCAGCAAGGTTTTTCTCCAAACGACTTCTAGTNGGNTTTGAAACACGNGAATAATCATGGCCGCGATTTTGCCCTACACCATCCTGTTTAAAAGTTGAAGTAAGATGAATTGGGGGTACCACGGAACCATGCTNTTCATTGGCTTTATTTCCNATATGAANAGATTTTGTTGAAAAACCCCATTTTGATTTTTTTGACATAGCTATACCTTTGAGTAACCTTGGTTTAAGTAGTGCTGAAGTTTTTTGAATTTAACTTCAATTTGCTTTCCGCTTGGGCTTACTAATTTAATTTTTTCATTTCTTCCAATCTTTTCATCAATCCGAACTGGCTCCACTGCTTTTGCAGAAGAATTTGTAGCTTGCTCCTGCAATGAGGGAGCAGCAAGGCCCATTCCCAGTGACTCATCATGCCTAGTTTGAATATTGGACGTATTGTCAGAAATACTTTCAGGGCTTGAAGCAATACCTTGAATTTGAGTTCTATAAAGCCGTTTAACAGTTTCAGAAGTCGTATCAATCATCATTTGTTGAAACATTTGAAATCCTTCTGATTTATATTCAAGAAGTGGGTTTTTTTGACCATATGCCCTTAAATTAATTCCTTCTCTAAGTTGATCCATCGCATATAAATGGTCTTTCCATTTTTCATCAATTGTACGTAAAGAAATGAACTTTTCAAACGCACGCAATATTTCTGGCTGAGCAATATTTTCTCTGTTTGAGTATACTTCTTTTGCCTGATTTAAGATGTAATTTTTAACTTCATCAATGCTCAAATCGTTATTGCCAGTATGCTCTTGAATAGAGCTCAAGCTTATATCAATTAATAAATGTGAAGAAAGATTTTGCTTTAAATTAGCCCAATCCCAATTTTGAACATTAGTATCTTCAAATCCTTCAAGCTCATCCTCTACAAAATCATCCATCATATCATTAATAACTTCAGAAATATCATCATCATTTAAAGCTTGTTTTCTAATATTATATACAACTTGACGTTGCTGATTCATCACATCATCATATTCTAATAAATGTTTTCTAATTCCAAAATTTCTTTGTTCAACTTTTTTCTGTGCATTTTCAATGGCACGAGTAACCATCTTTGCGGTTATAACTTCACCTTCTTCAGCGCCAAGACGATCCATAACAGATGCAATTCTCTCACTATTAAATAATCTCATCAGGTCATCTTCTAGTGAAAGGTAAAATACGCTAGAACCAGCATCACCCTGACGTCCAGACCTTCCTCTTAATTGCAAATCAATTCGTCTTGATTCATGCCTTTCTGTTCCAATAATATGCAATCCTCCAATCTCTTTTACGCCCTCTCCCAATTTTATGTCAGTTCCACGGCCAGCCATATTTGTTGCAATTGTCACCGCACCTTTTTGACCAGCTCTCGCAACAATTTCTGCCTCGCTTTGATGTTGCTTTGCATTTAATACATTATGTGGGATTCCTTTTCTTTTTAGCATTCTAGATAAAAGCTCAGAAGCTTCAACTGAGATCGTCCCCACAAGAGAAGGTTGTCCCTCATTCGACCTTAGTGCAATCTCTTCAACAACAGCATTGTATTTTTCTCTTTTTGTTTTATAAATCAAATCATTACGATCTTCGCGTATCACAGCTTGATGAGTAGGAATCACAACCACTTCTAAATTATAAATTGATCCAAATTCTTCAGCTTCAGTTTCAGCNGTTCCAGTCATTCCTGCTAGCTTGTTATACATTCTAAAATAGTTTTGAATGGTAATTGTTGCGAGTGTTTGAGTTTCTCTTTCTATCCTTACATTTTCTTTTGTTTCCAGTGCTTGGTGAAGACCGTCACTGTAGCGTCTCCCAGCTAATACGCGACCAGTAAATTCATCTACAATTTGGACTTTACTATCTTGAACGACATACTCAACATCTTTTTCATAAAGTGTAAATGCCCTAAGAAGCTGGCTCATATTATGAATTTTTCCTGATCTATCCGCATGAGTTTGATGGGCAGCGTCTTTTTCTTTATCTTTTTCTATTTTAGATAGGTTTTCATTAGTATCAATATCATGTAAAATTTCACCAAGGTCGGGTATAACAAATGCCTCTGGGTTATTTGGAGCTAAAACGCTTCTTCCTTTTTCAGTGATGTCAATAACATGAGTTTTTTCATCGATACTATAAAACAAATCATCATCTACTTCATGAAGTTTTTTATCTCTCATATATTCAGATTCAACTTGATGGGCAAGTTTCTTTGTGCCTGCTTCTTGAAAAATTTTCATTACCCTAGGATGTTTTGGCGCTCCTCTAAGGGCTTGAAGCAATTTGTATCCTGCTTCANTATCTTTATNATCNNNCATTAAAGATTGAGCTTCTTTAATAATTTGCGTNACTAGTTCATTTTGCTTTTTTACCAAGCTTTGAANNAGAGGCTTTAGTTCATTAAATGTTGTATCAACANGAGCGTCAACTGCCCCTGAAATAATTAATGGGGTTCTCGCTTCATCAATTAAAACTGAATCAACTTCATCAACAATTGCATAGGCATATTCACGCTGTACCTGATCTTCCTTTTGTAGAGACATATTATCTCTTAAGTAATCAAACCCAAATTCATTATTTGTTCCATAGGTAATATGGCGGTTATAGTTTTTTCTTCTCTCATCAGGCGACATATTATTGAGGATGAAACCTACTGTTAAACCAAGTCGCTTATATACTTCACCCATCCACTCTGCATCTCTTTGTGCTAAATAGTCATTAACTGTTACTAAATGAACACCTCTATTGGTAAGAGCATTTAAAAAAATTGGGAANGCTGCCACAAGAGTCTTTCCTTCTCCAGTTTTCATTTCTGCTACATTACCACGGTGAAGAATGATTCCTCCAATAATTTGCACATCATAAGGTACCATATCCCAACTTAGCTCTCGACCTACAACATTCCAGCTTGATCCACACATTCTTCTGCATGTTTCTTTGACCATTGAAAATGCTTCGGGTAAAATTGAATCGAGTTTTTTTTGTTCGCTTCGTAAAATAAATTTTTTCGCTTCATCTTTATCGCTGATTTCATCTATAGCTTTATCTTCAGCTTCTTTTCGAGATGATTGAATATCATCCATTAATTCGATAGTACGCTGCCTTATCTCTTCATCGGATTTGTTTTTTAGTTTTTCTGTGAGTTGATTTATTTCTTCAACNAAAGGATATAGTAATTTTATTTCACGATCAGAACGTGAACCAAAAACGCTATTGATTAGATTTGAAATCATATTGGTAATTTATCGTTTTCTTTAGAAACAGATTTATATATATTATCTAAAACTCCATTTACAAATGATGAGCTTTCTTCAGTGCTATACTGTTTTGCTATCTCTATGGCTTCAGCAATCGAAACCTTAGGAGGGACACTTTCAATAAAATATATTTCACTTATTGCGACAACAAGTAATAAGCGATCTAGAAGAGCAACTCTTTCAAACTCCCAATTATTAAGGCGNGACTTAATTAAATTTTCACACCACTCTCTATTTTTTAATGAAACTTTAAAAAGTTCAATAATAAATTGATTTAATTCTTCATTGCGAATTTCACGGGATAGTATATCTTTAAGTACTTTAGAATGACTTTCTTCTCCTACTTCCAGGGCATAGAGAGCTTGGAGAACAGCTTCTCTTGCAGAGCGCCTAGAGTATTTAGTTGAAGTCATAAAAAAAGTAGGTTAAAGGGGATGTATCCACCCAAAGGGGTCATCAATTTCTTCTTTTTGAATTTGAATAAGGTGTTTTTTGATAGAAAGAGTTTTTGGTCCATAACCACCATTTCCAATTACATTTTCTTTATAATTTGTTGATATTTTTCCAACGCATGTTACCTCAACGGCTGTACCGCAACAAAAAACCTCATCAGCTTTTAGGAGTCTTTCAACTTCAATATCTGTTTCTTTCACTTTGAGATTCAACATTTCTCTAGCTATAGTTATAACGGAATCTCTAGTAACCCCATCGAGAATTGATCCACCTAATTTAGGCGTTAAAAGCTCACCATCAGAAACAATGAAAAGATTTGCAGCACCCATTTCTTCAATAATCTGCTCATTTTTAGCATGCACATATATCATATCATTGTATCCATTGGATTTTGCCTCCATCCCTGGAAATAAAGAGGCTGAATAATTTCCAATAGCTTTAGCATTGCCTATCCCTTTTGGAGCAGCTCTATGAAATTCATTAGATAAAAATAAATGGAGCACTTTATTATCATCTTTAAAATACGGTCCAACAGGAGATGTAAAAACCATAAATAAATATTTTGATGCAGGCTGAACACTAATAGCTTTAGAAACTCCAAAACTAATTGGCCTAACATACATTGTACCTTTTCCATAGGGAGGTATATAGTCAAGGTTATCTTTAACGGTAGAGATAACCGCATTCATAAAGTATTGATCATTCATAATTGGAATNCAGATTCGTTCTGTTGATTTTTGCATTCTTGCAGAATTCTTATCTGGGCGAAACATTACAATCCTATCTTTTGCGGTATGATAGGCTTTCATACCCTCAAAAACACCTTGACCATAATTTAGTACGCACGCTGCAGGAGAAAGATTAATTTCTCCATACGGAACAAGATTTCCATCGGTCCATTCTTCACCTGTAGAACATTCTCCTTTCCACATGCTTCGAGTGGGCAGAGCTTCAAATTGTAGATTATCCCAATCAATTTGTTGTTTTTTTAAAGTCATAAAGGNTTATATAGATTACTTAGTTTTTTTATAAAGTTAAAATGATTGGCTNTAGGATCAGTCTGAGAAATATAAAAAAGATATAAATTCATTTATAATAGCTAAATATATTAATACAATTTACTAAATAAATTGTTTAAGAATAGGATTGCATAATTAATTTTTTCCTTCATCGTATGCTTTGATTATATTCTTGACTAAACTATGCCTCACTATATCTTCAGAAGAAAGTTCGCAAAAACCTATACCGTCAATTCCTTTTAATAAATTAAGAACCTGAATCAATCCAGATTCAAGTTTTTTTGGTAAGTCAGTTTGAGTNACATCGCCAGTTATGATTGTTTTAGAATTTACACCTAGCCTTGTCANGAACATTTTCATTTGAACTGATGATGCATTTTGCGCTTCATCTAAAATCATAAATGCGTTGTTTAAAGTCCTTCCACGCATATAGGCAAGCGGAATTATTTCTATAGTTTTATTTGACAGCAGTGGTTTTAATTTTTCAAAATTTAACATTTCTCCTAAAGCATCATACAAAGGCGTCAAATAAGGATCAATTTTTTCCTTGAGATCTCCAGGAAGAAAACCTAAGCTTTCACCTGCTTCTACTGCAGGTCGGCACAGAACTATTTTATCTACTTCGTTATTTTCGAGCGCTGCTACAGCAAAAGCTACTGCAATAAAAGTCTTTCCGGTTCCAGCTGGCCCAGTTGAAAAAACAATATCATTATTTCTTACTACATCAACATATCTTTCCTGTCCTTTTGTTCTGGCAACTATACTTCCTTTGCGACCATAATGAATATTATAATTAGGATCATCATTTTTTGAATTCATTGTTATAGAGTTAAAAGCTAATAAAGTTTCTATGTCGCTTTTTGCAAGAGATCCTTTTTCATTAAGCGTGGATGCCATTTCATGGAATATTTGATTTATAGTAGAAACTTCGCTTTCTTCACCAATAATTTTAATTATGTTACCCCGAACAATAATTTTACTTGAAAAATTATTTTCAAGTAATTTTAAATTAGTATCTGCCGGGCCAAAAAATGAACCAAGGTCGACACCTTTCATTTCAATTGTCTTTTCCATCTAAAAAATATATTTATTAAAATTAGGGTTCAAATTTATAACTTTTTTCAATGTAATACACAGCGATCAGATTAAATTAAATAATATGAAATCATTTCAATATAGACTTTTAATACTTTTATTATTTTTGGGGTGCACAGCTAAATCCCCATTATCAAATCGTTATGTTTCTAAAAAGAAAAATATTCAACACCTTGTTGAGCTTGGAAAATNTCATTGGGAAAGAAGAGTTGATTTTAATNACGCCAAGCTTTCAAACCATTTCCTATCAAAAGCAATCGAACTTGATCCAGAAAATTCAGAAATAATGGCCTTGTTCAGTAGAAGCTGCTATTTTATTGGNCGCTTTATCGAAAATGATTCTCAATCATCAGATTCATTATTTATTAAAGGATATATAAAATCATGGGATCATATAATTTTATCCAAGGATTTCCAAAATGGCTTTGAATCAGTTAGTGGCGATAGTATTGCAAAAACTATTGCTGGGTTAGAAAACTTATCTGAAAAATTGCTACCAGTTGCATATTGGTGGGCTGAAAATTATACTAGCTATCTTTTAACAAAGCCAGTTCTACAAAGAATAGAAAATCGGGAAATTATTGAAACTGTGATTCATCATATTCTTTCAGTTAATCCTGAATATAATTATCATGGAGCAAATCGAATTTTTGGTTCATTCTATGCTAAAATTCCAGGTGTAAATTTAGATCAATCAAAAAATAATTTTGACAAATCAATTTCAATTGAGCCAAATTTTATGACAAGCTATACATTGCGTGCNCAATATTTTTGCACTAAAGCAGGGAATGAGGATTTATTTATTAAAGATCTTCAGCTTGTGCTAAATGCGGACCCTACAAAATTACCCGAAGCATCACCNGAAAATCTTTTTGAGCAGGAGAAAGCAAAATATCTTCTTTCTAGAAAAGAATCATTATTTGAATAAATTTGATTTATTTAAATAATTCCTCAGTTCATCAACCATCTCAACGCTATGTGTTCTTTTATTAGTTTCTAGATTAATTAGCGTTGCTCCATCAATTGCGTTAACCATTTCTAGTNTTTTTTCATAACTATGCAATATGTCTTTTTTACCAGAAAAAACCAAAATTCTTTTTTTTATTTTTTCTATTTTATACTTAAAGCTATATCTTTTAAAGCTCAATGCTGAGCGACGAGTTCTTCCAGGGTGAATATTGTCTAGCACATATGCATATTTGTGGTATTGTCTGGAATCAGACTCCATGTCAATATATTTCTTTTTCATATACCATTTTGCAAAAGGCTTGATAAACTTATAAAGNTGAGTTGGAATAACGGCAATAATAACGATTAGAAATCGCGGGATATTAAATTCAATATTTGGACCAATAAGAACCGCTAAGGATGGATTGATTTTATTTTCAGCCATTGCGTCAAGAATTACTGTTCCGCCCATTGAGCTTCCTAAGATAATAAAGCTATTGTCATCAATATTGTGTAGATGAACTACTTTAGCTATGTCGTCTCCAATATTTTGGATGCTAATTTTTTGTTCTTTTGTATGTTTTGCTGAGCTCTTTTCTCTGGTTTCGATATAATAAATCTCAAAATCCTTGGACATTTCTTTAAGGACAATTTTCCAACCATGAATAAACGAACCCCAGCCAGGAATGAAAATTATTGGAGGATATTTCGTTAGTTTTTTTGGAGTAAAGTGGATTTCAAACAACTGTATTTTATCAGAAACTCCAATGTACCGTGTTTGAATATCGGTACCTGGGCTACAATAATCAGAATAATTATTTCTTTTTATCAATTATATTAATGTTTAAATCAGATAGTTGCTCGGAGGATACAGAGCTAGGAGATTCATCCATCAATGAAGATGCTGATGTGGTTTTTGGAAATGCAATAACATCTCGGATGTTAGTTGAGTCTGATAAAATCATAATTAATCTATCAAAACCAAAAGCAATACCACCATGCGGAGGCGTTCCATATTTTAGAGCATCAACTAAAAACCCAAACCTTGAATTAATTTCTTCTTTATCCATGCCTAATAATTCAAAGATTTTTGATTGAAATTCTGGTTGATGGTTTCTAATTGACCCTCCTGCTATTTCATAGCCATTCATGGTAAGGTCATAGCTACGAGATTTTAATGAAGCAGGGTCAGAATTAAGATCATCAATGTTAGTCGAAGCTGGAGCTGTAAAGGGATGGTGTCTTGCAACATACCTATTAGAATCGCTATCAAATTCAAACATAGGGAAGTCAGTTATCCAAACAGGATTGAATTTTGTTGGATCGCATAATCCNTCCTCCTTGCCAATCAATACTCTCAGAGCACCAAGCGCGGTTAGCACAACTTCTTTTTCATCTCCAATTAAAAAGATGATATCACCATCTTCCATATTGGCTGATAGAATTAGATCTTTTTGAATAGCGTTATCAAAGAATTTTGAAATGCCTCCTATAAGCTCATCAGACTCCATCTTCATCCACGCTAAACCTTTTGCTTTGTAGCTCTTGACATAGTCAGTATAATCATCAATATTTTTTCTAGAATATTTAGCGCCCGATTTAACTACAACTGCCTTAACATAAGGGGATGATTTAAATGCGTTGAATTCAGATCGATCGGTATGGCTTTTTACATNGACCAAATGCATTTCAAATCTAGTATCAGGTTTATCTGAACCATAAATCTCCATCGAATCATCATAAGTCAAACGTGGAAACGTTTTTGGCAAATCAATATTATTGACCGATTTAAATATATGCTGAGTTAATCCTTCCATCTCTTTAAAAACAATTTCTTCATTAATAAATGACATCTCAATATCAATTTGGGTAAACTCAGGTTGTCTATCAGCTCTTAAGTCCTCATCCCTAAAACACTTTACTATTTGAAAATACCTATCATACCCAGAAATCATCAAAATTTGTTTATAAACTTGAGGTGATTGTGGTAGGGCATAAAACTTTCCATGGTGAATTCTGCTAGGGACTAAATAATCCCTCGCCCCCTCAGGGGTTGATTTCATCAAAACAGGGGTTTCAACTTCAATAAAATTCTTTTTAGATAAATAGTTTCTTACCACTTGATATGTATTATGGCGCATCTTGATATTTTCTTGCAACTCTTCAGTTCGCAATTCAAGATATCTATATTTTAATCTTAGATCCTCNTCTGCGCTNTTTCGNTCAGAAATAACAAAAGGCAATGGATCTGCATAGTTTAAAATTTCCATNGTGGTTACANANACNTCNACTTCACCNGTNGGCATATCAGAATTAACTGAGTTNTTATCNCTATNNCGAACATCNCCAGAAATAGATAAAACATCTTCCATGGATAGTTTTTTTACTTGCTCAAAATCACCATTATAATCCTCAGAATTAAAAACAATTTGTGTTTTACCATACCTATCGCGCAAGTCAACAAAAACTACCTGTCCATGGAGACGCACGGTATTAACCCATCCATTTAATATAACAGATTTTCCAGAATCCTTAGATTGCAATTCACCGCATGTATGTGTTCTTATATTCATATATGATTTAGTTAAATTTATAAAAAAATTCTTGTTACACTAAATGTTTCAAGAACAAAGGGGGAAAAAAGGTTGGAAGCTATTTTTTTGAAATAGATAAACGATTTATAGCTCGCGCAAGCGCTAACTCTGCTCTTTTTGGATCAACACCTTCTTTAGACTTTAAACGATCCTTGGCGCGCTTTAGAGAAGCCTCAGCTCTTTGCTTATCTATTTCTTTGGCTTCTTCAATCGTTTCTACAAGAAGTTCAACTTTATTACCAGATATTTCAGCAAACCCACCGCTAGTTGCATAAATCAGGTCATTATTATCCTGAGATATTTTGATCTCTCCTAAATTAAGCGCAATCAGGGCATCGCGATGGCCAGATAAAACACCAAATAACCCATCCATTCCAGGACAACGTAGATATGTAACATCATCTTTTTTTAAGGACCGAGTTGGAGTAACTATTTCTAGGCTAAAAGTTTTCATAAAAAATGATTCTATTCTTGATCTGAATTCTTTTCAGCAGATAACTCTTCAGTTTCAGCTTCTTCTTTACCTTGCTCACCATCTTCATTAGCAGGCTTGTCTTCTTTTTTTGATTCATCACTTGATCTATCTGATTTTACATCTTTGCTTTTATCAAAAGCTTCATCAATTGACCCAACATATGAAAACGCATTTTCAGGAATGTCATCTGCTTCGCCATTTAAAATTGCTTCGAAACCTGAAACAGTATCTTCAAGTTCAACATATCTACCAGGAGTTCCGGTAAATTGTTCTGCCACAAAAAATGGTTGAGAGAAAAATTTCTGAATTTTTCTTG
>PASZ01000019.1 GCA_002712245.1 Fidelibacterota bacterium
ACTTGCTAATCTATGAATAGTTTAGTTTAATTTTCTTTAGGTTTTTTACAACAAAGTTCGAGCTTTTCATAGGCCCTTATATCAGCTAATTTATTATTTACGTTATACCCTATAGAGGTTATTTTATTCTCAATAGTACTTAAATCTATGATATTTGCATTAAATACCACCCTGCCTGATTTATTTTTCAAATCAACTTGAACTTTTTTTACGCCCCTGAGTTCACGCAGATTTTCTTCTATGCTATACGAACACATTAAGCACTGAATAGAATCTAATTTTAATTCAGCAGTAGTCTTATCTGAGCTACAGCTGATAAAAATAAGACAGAATAAACTGGCAATGATTTTTTTCATCAATTATTGTACCTTACGAAATTTTATCTAAGCCCTACTTTGGAAACTTTATACTACAACCAAATGCTTTGGTTTCAGCTAAGTCAATCGACTTATCCTTTCCTACAGCTTCAATTGCATCCATTAAATAATATTTTTTCACTTTTTTTCTTTTTGCTGGATTATCATCAATTGCACCTCTNTAAACAAGCTTTCCATTTCCATCAAATAAATAAATATGTGGAGTATATTTTGCCCCAAATGCACTTGCTANTTTTGCNCCTTCATCAAGAGCATATAAAAAATCGTGGCCATACTTTTTAGCAAACTTTTTCATATCCCTCATATCTTCTCCCCGATCCCGCTTGCCTGCATTAGGNTTTAGAGCAATAAAGCCTATTTTATTTTTCTGGCTCGCTTTAGCCAATTCATTATATCTATCCTGCCATTTAATTACCCAAGGACATGTATTGCATGTAAAATTGACAAGCAATCCATTTTCCATCTTTACACTATTTAAGCTGACCTGCTTTCCATTAATATCTTTCATCTTTATATTAGCCATGGGAATACTTGATCCCAATGGAAGGTCCTCTGCAACTGAAAATGAAAATAATAGTGCTATCATTGAAATAGTTTTTATAAAACGCATTCTTTCTCCTTAGTTAGTGCGATAAATTAGTTCAAATCTTTTTTTTCTCAAATCAACTCAATATAATTTTTAATATCCAATTTTAAGCAAATCATCCCATTTCGTTGTATAGCACGGAGAAAGTCTTTCTTGCTTTAGCTGCCATTTTCTATTTATGCCTTGTGAACCAATGTGAATTGTGCTTCTACCCATTGCCTGATTAATAAAATCAACGGCACTATTTAAATTCTTTCTCCTAGCTCTTTTTTGATCTATATCAAATATATTGAGTTGAACCCGACTCTGNGGAATGATATCACCAACAATAACCCCTGACTTTTTATACACTAAACCCTCTTTATAAATAGACTTCAGTAAAGTTTCTGCAGCATTGATAATATCGAATGTGTCATTGGTTGGAACATCAAAATTGGTAGACTTGTATCCATAGTAATAGTCATCGGAAACACTGAATGGATTTGTTTTAAGAATGACACTTACGTATCGCGCGCAGCCTTTTTCTAATCTCAATTTTTCTGCACACCTTGCTGCATGAGCAGAAATAGACTCCTTAAGTGGCCGGAATTGCGTTACACTGACCCCAAACGACCTCGAGGTACATATATTTTTCTTTGATGAGGGATTTGTATCAATTGAGATACATGGCTTTCCTTTTAACTCATGCTGTATTTTTAAACCCACGATTGTCATTTTATTTAAAACCCAATCCTCGTCTAGCATAACAAAGTCATAAGCGCTTTCTACGCCATAGCTATTTAACATTTTAGTATACTTTGACCCTATGCCCCATACTTTTGATACGGGTATTGATTTTAGTATATCTGTAGTGTGCTTTTTACGATTTAATACGTAAACGCCTTTTTTGCTATAGCGCTTAGCAAGATGATTGGCTACTTTAGCAAGGGTTTTAGTTTTAGCAATGCCAATGGAAATAGGGATACCAGTATGCTTAGCTACTGTGTCCCGCATCTGTAGCCCTAGATTAAAACAGTTTTTAATTCCAGAAAAATCCATAAATGCTTCATCGATGCTATAAATTTCAATCTTAGGTGATAGAATATCAAGAAGCGACATGACCCGCTTTGACATATCGCCATATAGCGCAAAATTTGTAGAAAATACATTTACATTATTTTCTTCTATGATTTTTCTAGCTTTAAATACCGGTTCACCCATTCTAATACCAAGCGCCTTTGCTTCATTGCTCCGGGCAATAATACAGCCGTCATTATTAGATAGCACAACCACCGGCTTATCTTTTAACGCAGGGTTGAATACACGCTCACAAGAAGCGTAAAAATTATTACAATCGGCGAGTGCAATCATCGGTTATTATGGATTGTGTGAGTCACAACACCCCATACTTCAAATTCTACAGAATCGGTAATATTAATATCAGGGTAATCATCGGATAACCCTTCTGCCTTAAGACAAATATTGCCATTATTTATCAAATATCTTTTAACGGTGAACTCGCCATCAACGATAGCTACTATGATATCTTTATTTTTTACTTCTAATGATTTATCAACAACCAATAAATCTCTATCGCTGATCCCAGCTCGTTCCATTGAGTGTCCTTTGGCAATGATAAAAAAAGTTGCCGCAGGATGTTTAACGAGATATTTATGAAGATTTAAATCAACATCAAGATAGTCATCTGCAGGCGAAGGGAATCCTGCGGATACTCCGCTTTCATATATGTGAAGCTTTTTTAGGTTTTCATCTTCAATCGAATAAAATACTATTTGCTCTTTTTTGGATGCTATGGTCATAATTTATAAATTCTTTAAGATTGCTTTAGAAATTTGAATATCCTGGACTGCTACACCCGTTAAATCAGCAATTGTGATTTGCTCTTGCTGTGTTCTGCTCTGAGCAGTGCCCAATATAATTTCACCCAACTCTGTAGTGCCNTTTACAGAAAATCCATCTTTTGACGCTTGNTAAATCTCACCGCGCTCTTTGCTNTGCGACCTGCTATCTGTAACAACTATGTCCGCCTGAAGTAATACNTCAGAACTTAATTCACGCTTAGATATAGTATCAGACCCCATAGCTGTTATGTGCGTTCCNGNNTTAACTCTATTAATTAAAACTTCTTCNCTNGGNGTGCANGTGACAATTAGCTGNCAATAGTCGATAATATCGCTAATATCAGTTGCTGTTTTGATTTTATATCCATGCTTAGTCATTGCTTCTTTATAATCTGATAATGCATCAGAGCTTCTTCCCCAAACTATAACATTGTTACANTCAATAATATCTCTTAAATATTGCAGTTGNAATCTTGCCTGTACGCCGGTTCCCNCTATACCGATATATTCAACATGTTTAGGTGCAAGGTATTTTGCAGTAATTGCACCGGCAACTGCTGTACGAATATCTGTCAGATAGCATTCATCTTGCAGTATTGCTACTGGCTGACCTGTTTTTTGATTAAACACCAACATCATACCATTTCCCGCCGGGAATCCAGCAGATGTATTTTCATAAAAACCAGAAGCAATTTTAATTACATAAACCTCGTCCCCTTTGATATATCCATACTTTATATGAACATCGCCAGGGGGAGACTGAAAGCTTAGTTCGCCTACAGGCGGAACCACTACTAAATCATTAGAATATGCTTTAAACCCCGATTCAATTTCTTGAATTAAATCCACCTGCGGCAAAATAGACTTGATATCCTCTAAGCTTATGATCTGCATTAAAATATTGATTTCAAGACAGCGCCACTAATATTGCCACCGCACATAACCAGAACGACCGTCTTATCTTTAAACTTATCTTTTTGTTTCATGAATCCTGCAATTGCAGTGCCAGCTGCACCCTCAATAAGCTGGTGATGTTTTTCTACGCCAATTTGAATTCCTTTTGCAATTTCTTCTTCAGAAACTATACTAAAATCATCAATAATCTCTTTACACATCTCAAACGTCATAGAGCCAAATTCAACGCCACCAGCTGTCCCATCAGATAAAGTTGGCTCCGATGGTAAATCTAGTTGCTTGCCGGCCTTTAAAGATTCATACATAACGCAAGAGTTCTTTGGAGACACTCCATATATCTGGATAGATTCATTCATAGATTTAAGATAGCCGCCTACACCTGAAATAAGGCCTCCGCCACCAACCGATATAAATACCGCATCAACACCTTTTAGGTCTTCCCAAATTTCTAATCCCATTGTGCCTTGGCCGCACACAATCGCTTCATCATTATAAGGAGAAATATAGGTAGCTCCTGTAGTTTTTGATATCTCCTGTGCCCTTTCTTCAGCATCAATACAATCATCCCCATAGTACTCAATCTCTCCCCCAAGGTTAAGGATATTTTCAACCTTATTCTTATGTACATTTTCCGGCACAACAATCTTGCCCTTTATTTGCAATGTGGACATAGCCAATGAGCAGGCAGCGCCATGATTTCCAGTAGATGCGGTTACCACCCCATTGGATTTTTCTTGATCCGACATTGAAGTCATTTTGCTAATGGCACCTCTAAATTTGAAAGAACCTGTCTTTTGAATATTGTCAAGCTTTAAAAATACATTTGCGCTAGCAAGATTGCTTAAATAAGGTGAATGCTCAAGTGGCGTATGGCGTATATGTGGATTAGATCTTTTATAAACCTGTTCTATATTTGATCTAAAGTCGATCATAGCGATTTAAATATAGGCGTTATTCTATCCAATGCATTCTCTAAATCAGATTGCTTTGCACCGTACCCAAATCTGATATAGTGATCCATACCATACCAGTCGCCCGCTACCAACATCACGCTCGCTTCTTTTCTTACTTTTTCTATTAAGTCTGAAGAGTTAATAGTCCAATCGTAATGCACAAAAGCCATTGCTCCAGCTTCTGGAGGTATAAATCCAAGGTGATCGCCAAAGTCTGATATCCAGTTCTGAAAAATATCTAAGTTGATTGCAAGAGCTTCTCGAATATAGTTTAATGTTTTCATTCGATTATTGGGGTGCAATACATGGGCAGCAATTATATCACTTAGGCGACCAACAGAAATACTTGTATAATCATGATTTGCCCAGCACTGCTTAATATAATCTGGATTTGATAGCGACCAGCCAAGGCGCAGCCCAGGAAGCGCATATGCCTTAGAAAGGCCACAGTTCACTATTGTTTTTCCATACCCAGGTTCCCAAAATGAAGTGCATTCTTCGTGGTTCAATTCTGCCCCACGATATACTTCATCAGATACAATCCACGCATCAACGCTCTCTGCTATAGCTACAATATCTTCAACCATTTGCTTTGGCAAAACGGATCCGGTAGGATTATTGGGATTACAAATACAGATAAGCTTTGTTTTTTCAGACACAATCGATCTTAATTCATCTAGGTCTGGTTTCCACTGTAAAGATTCATGCAATTGGAATGTTTTTACGTCTGCGCCTAATCCACGAGCAAATCCATAGATTTGAAGATAATTTGGCATCATATACACTACTTCATCTCCGGTTTCAATCAAGGTCATGATTGAAACCATATTGGCTTCCGCAGAGCCATTAAAAGCTTGAACATTATCAACTGTTGCTCCTTGGTATATTGAAGCGATGGATTGTCGCAAGTCTGGTGATCCCTCAGTAAATCCATAAGTCAATTCAGTATTTTCTATTTTTTCAATAAACTCTGAATCAAATAACGTCTTTAAAGTTCTAGGNTGAACGCCGCTCTCAGAAAGATTATAATCNACTTTNTTTTCCCANGTAGATTGCTGGCGCTCTAATTGAAATTCTTCAAACTTCATGAATCGATTGCTTTCTTTATAGCATTTTCAAAAAAACTCTTATCTTCAATATTNTCCCAATAACTAGATACATTNCCCTCTTTATCATAGATGATTGTAAACGGCATGGCTCCAGACCATTNTTCGCTGATAGTATTTATAAAATCAAAAATACTACCTTCTCCTTTAAGGAAGGATATCCCATCTATATCATGCTTTTCTAAAAATCGAATCACATCTTTCTTGTTCTCAAGAAAATCAGTGCTAACAAAGTACACTTTTANATCCTCGCTATATTGGTCNGAAAGCTCAACAATCATTGGTATCTCTTCAATGCAAGGNGCGCAATTAGTGGCCCAATAATTTACCAATACTGACTCTTTTTGATTATGTGTTCGAACCTGCTTNAGAATATCAGAAGCNCTGACAACTTTTAGCTTCACATCTGATTCAGCGCAACTAAAAATGACTGTACAAAAAATAAGTGTTAGCTTTTTCATAGATATATAATGATTAAAATTTGCTCTTTTATCTAGAATAAATCTAATTTATTAACTGAGCGNTTGAAAAGTATTATTGTAAAATAAATTGGNCTAGATCTGGATCCACATTCCGNTTTCTGGCAAGTTCATAATTATAAACTGCCGTACCCAGTTCAGATAAAAATGGTAAGCCTAACTGATCATATTGATANTTNTTATCATTTAAGGTCTGATTTTCGTTAACATAGATCACAGCGGATAAAAAGAATTCAATATTATTTTTGATATCAATTATGTAGGCATTATCTATTAAAAAGCCATAAGCCATACCCACCTTATTATAAATACGAATATGGTCTGGAATTTTCTTCTGTGAATCTCCAAACATAAAAAACTTGCAATAACCATCAGGGTATTTATCATAACTNCCATAAAATGGGTGGNNGCTCTCTCTGGGCAACTTTGACATCCATTCATATAAAAAGCTGTAATCTTCACTGGTGAGATATAAGCGATTATTGACATTGACATNCTTTGGAAAGATTACCTGNCTTAAAAATGCTTGCTGCTCTAGTAAATTAAAGAAGTTTTTTCCAGAAAAGTCCATTGGCGAATTTATTTCTTCCCCATCTAAAACATAAGATTTGCCAATCAAATTATCAGTTGAGTTTACAGNNAGCGGTAATTTAGAGTATCGCATAGGTTGATCGAGNAATCTTGTATTATTAATATAAAAACTAAATGAGTTAGTATATTTATTTTGTTCAGGAGTGAGCCGAATCGATAAGCGNTGGCGTATTCTAGTATCTGGATAGCNAAGATCCCACATGCGTTGATTAAAATGATCTTGACCTAGAAATTCATATAAACGATTGAATGCATCATTATCTGAAACAACAAATATTTTTTTAATAAACTGTCCAATTGTAGCATTGCCGCTCTTCGCGGTTGAATCATAACTAACTGAAGACATCCATTCTTGATCTGCTTTTATTGTGAGCTTGCTATCTTTTGTGATACTCAAAGATTCATAGCGCCTCAACTTATCTAATGCTAAAACAGCTGCTGGGAATTTTATCGTACTCGCTGGATAAAAATACTTTTTAGGCTCTACATTNAATGCGTGAGTAATGAACTGNGGTACTTGCTTTGAATCGCGATCTATTTGGGTATAAACTATTTGNATAGCATGTTGATCTGGGTTGTTAATAATNGATGAAAATNTACTATCCATTGAACGCATTATATTNTTCAAAACATTNGANTCAGAAGTNNTGGAGCAGCTTANTAAAATGAATANTAATATAGATAGATTTTTTACCATAACTGGATCAATATCAATCTAATGGCAATCAGAGTAAGGGTTGTTTTGAATAAAGTCTGAAAAAGAGCCTCTGGCAATANTCCCANCATTNGNTTACCGAGCTTTGTCCCAAAATATACGGCGAACACCAACGGCAATAGCACATTCCAATCTTCAATATAGCTTACTTCAAATAAAATGACAAAGATAGGTATTTTACCTAGNTGACCTGCTGCTTGGCATGCAGCTTTGGTTGCAATTACATTCTCTTTTTTTAATTCATTATTAATAAATAATGGTGCAATTAGCGGTCCCATTGCACCAATAAACACTGTAGCAAGACCTGCTATAACGCCCATCCATTTAAATACCTCTTGAGATATCTTGTTCTTCTTTTTTCTTAAAAAAAGAAACCATATTATATATAGACCAATGACCGGCTTTAAAAAGTCAATTTTTAAATCAGCCGCTGAGACAACATCGTAGTAATTAATAATTCCATAAATAAGTATCGCAGAAAGAAAAAGGCCTGGAATTAAACCCAATAAAAACCTTTTGATGATGGGTATAGTAACATGATGCCTGTAAACGGTTGTTCTTGTTACATTGCTAACAAGCTGTATAATGCCATGATATGCAACAACAAGATAACCGCTGGGCATTAATAGCGCCATAATGCCAAGCAATGTTATACCGCCACCCATTCCAATGATTGCTGAAAGCATAGAAGTTAAGAAAGCAGCTATAATGAGTATTATTGATTCCATGAATTGATTAATTATTTAGTAATTTTAGTTTTATAATTTCTAAATAAATATCTATTAATAAGTAATATAAAATGTTTTTAAAACGTCCTGAATTATTTCATGGTCAATCAATAAAAAGGCCTTTCTTTGAAGGCTGGTACCATAAGATGTCCTGCGCAAATGGCGATACAATTGTTACAATACCTGGTATTTATAGGAGCGGAATTGATGATAATGAAACAGCGTTTTTAATGTTCTACCAAGGATCTAGTGGGCAAGTTGATTATATCCCCTATAATGTTAATGATTTTCAATGTGACCGTAAATCTTACGCCTTACAGCTAGGCAAAAATTTCTTTTCATTGAATGAAATTAGTTTAAACTTTCAAAATGAACGGATAAAAGTAGATGGTAAAATCACAGCGCAAAATCTCAAACCTTGGCCTGTAACTTTATTTGAGCATGGATGCATGGGTTGGTATGGCTACGTCCCAACGATGGAGTGCTTTCATGGTATACTTAGCATGGATCATGACCTAAGTGGAGCTCTAACCATCAATGATAATAAAATAGATTTTGATAAAGGTCATGGCTATATTGAAAAAGATTGGGGCAAAAATTTTCCAAAAGATTGGGTATGGGCTCAATCAAACAATTTTGAGGATTCTAAAATAAGTGTTTCTGTATCGCTTGCAACTATCCCCTGGAGAAAATATGAATTTTCAGGTTTTATAATTGGAATTCAGCATGGCAATCAGCTTTATCGATTTACAACATACAATTTTTCAAAGATCNCAAAAATTGAATTAAANNATAATACGCTAGAGTGGAACCTNAAGAGAGGNAATCTTGATTTAGAGCTTAAAATCAGACCAGGTAAACGNAGCGGTNTACTCTACGCCCCTGATAAAATTGATATGATTGCAAAAGTTGAAGAATTTCTNGATGGNCACATTTCTCTTACCNTAAATCAGNNNGATNTCACAATTATTAATCAATCTTCTGATAGCGCTGCANTGGAAATAGTTGGCAGAACAGATCGGTTAATCAAAAACGCAGTTTAAGTTAGGCTTGGGCTCTAGTAAAAACAGGTTCGAAATCTTGCGATAAATCAGAGTTGTAGCTATATCCACCTAAGTCAAATTGCTTGATATCATCAATATTGTTTATTTGATTTTGGATGATATATCTCGCCATCATTCCTCTAGCCTTTTTAGCAAAAAATGATACAATTCGAGGCTTACCATTTTTAATCTCTTTGAACGCAGGCGTTACAACTTGGGATTTTAATGAACTATTATCAATCGACTTAAAATATTCAACTGAGGCGCAATTGATAATAAATTTCGAGTTATGTGTAGATAGTTCATCTTGTAAATATTTGGTAAGGGTATTCCCCCAAAAATCATAAAGATTTTCTCCAGAATTATTCTCTAACTTAGTTCCCATCTCTAACCTGTAAGGCATAATTAGATCTAAGGGCTTTAATAATCCATAAAGCCCTGAAAGGATTCGAGTATGGTCTTGTGCGAAAGCTAGTTCTTTTTTATTTAATGATTCAGCATCTAGTCCAGTATATGTGTCCCCCTTAAATGTGAAAAAAGCTTGTCTAGAATTATTCGCAGTAAAAGGTAGCTGCCAATTTTGATATCTCTCCCAATTCAAGATTGAAAGCTTTTCGCTAATACTCATCAGATCTTGCAAGTGAGAAGGCTCAAAGTTCTTTAGCTGATTTGCAAGTTCAGTTGTTTTTTTAAGATGATCNGATTGGGAATAGCTAAANTCAGCCGCAGAGCACTCTTCCGATAATTTTTTTGCTGGCGATATTACTGTTATCATATAAAACCTATTATTATATTTATTAAAATTGAAGTAAAAGTTAAATAATTATATTGCAATAAATTAAAANTTTTAGATTGATTGAATATAAATTAAATCCATCTTCTAACAGTTTTTCTATAATTTCTATAATTTTTACCAAATAGATTTTNTAAGGCCTTTTCTTCTGGTATTATCTGAAAAAAATTCATGTAAAAAATAAAAAGTATTGAAATAATCAAACCACCAATGATATTTAAAATTATAGCTGTTCCTAAAAGAAATAACAACATTCCTAAATACATAGGATTTCGCGAAAAACGAAAGACTCCACTAGTTACCAAATAGGTTGATTTTTTAAGATTCAAAGGATTAATAGTCGTTTTGTTATCAATAAATGATTTGATTGAAANNATCAAAAGTAAAAAACCTANAGTACTAACAAAAATNCCTAATTGAAGTTTGTAAGAAAATACAAATGAAGGAAAAATGCTTTTAGAAAGAAAAATGATTAAGACGCAGAGCATTGCAATCAAGGGTGGTGGTATTCTTTTTTTCATCCTAAAATATTGATTTAGTTGAAATAAAAATAGGAATAATTATTTTTTAAAAATTGAATCATTGATTCCGCGATTTACTTTGTATTTATCATATGTAACAGAAATCTCCCCCCTTACCATATCGCTAACAGGATCAATAGATTGTTGATTGCCTATTATGGTTCCAATATCTTTTTTTAGCCATTTTGAAATACGAGCATCTTTAACAAAATACTCTACAGTAGATCTGATTGGTAAAAAATAGCTTCCATCTACAAAATCATAAATATTATTTATTTCCATAATTTTGATTGTATCAATTTTGGTAACAACCCTAGTTATCACCCATTGCGAGGTATCTATCACAACATCAACTGTTGGCTTAAACGTTAATTTTGCATAGTCATTTGGCATCTTAATCGCTAGGCTATCTACAATAAGATTACCGCGAAGCATAACACTGCCATAACCTAGACTGTCTGCGGTATGATTAATTGTAACATCTGTTAAGTTATTGAAGTTTTCGCTAGGAGGTGTAAACATTCCCGTTCTAGGTAGAAGGCCGAAGCCTTTGCTTTTTATTTGAACTTGGTTTGGTTGCTTAAAAAATACGGTATATTTTTTCTTGGGCATACGAAATGCAGGAATATTAATTGAAATAACCATATTTACCTGGTAATCATTAATCATTCTAAATCTTTGCTCAGTTTTATTTATGATTTCTNTAGCNTTNTTATTTTCCTCACATAAGGCAAAAGAAGAAATAATAAAAAATATTTGAAGAATTTTTTTCATGATAAAATTTCTTTATTTGTAAAGTTATAAAAAGAAATAGTGACAAAAATTAACGACCATAGTAAACATACAATTGACGCGTCTTGAATTAAATCCCATGGAATAGGATCATGGAATGCAGCTAAAAATAAATCAATATAGCCTGTAAATAGATATGGATTAACAGACTCAAAAATTTCAAGAGGTATAAATGAAATTGCTGAGCCAATAAATACCGTGCTTATTGTTATTATTATTGGCGTAACACTATTTCTTGAAAATGTCGAAAGCATAAAACATAAGTTAGATATAGCTAGCATCACTCCAGTTGAAATTATAAATGCCAAAAAGAATCTCCATAAAATGTCACCATCAGAAAGAAATAAGAGCCCTTTGTGAAAAACAGCGAGGTCTCCTATCCCAAGAAAAGCNCAACTTACCCCAAGCGTGTAAAACACAAAGAAAAACATCATAATTATTGTATAAAGTATTACCACTATAAGTTTAGAAAATAGAATTTTAGTTCTTGATACTGGTCGTGACAAATACATTCTAAATGTACCCTTAGCGTATTCACCAGAAACTATTTCAGAAGCAACGATTGTAGCAAGAAAAGGCATTTGTCCTGCTAAAATCGCAATAATCAAATAGCTAGCTAGGTATCCATTTGTTAAGGAGCCAAAAACAACAAATGAATCGGTTAACTGTCCATAGATTTGCTTTTCAAGGTAATCCGCGCCATTTCCAATTGCTAAAATAATTAAAGGCACCAAAAAGAATAACAAGATGAAACTTATATAGGTTCTCTTTTTATGTAGAGCTTTAATTGCCTCATTAATTAAAGTTGACTTAAACATAATAATACTCAATTAAATCGGACTCAGTATGAATAGATTGTATACATTTAAGTTTTTTCAGAGTTTTATTATTAAGCAGTGAAAGGTTTCTTGAATTCTGTGANACTATAATTGAATTGCTTTGCTTTGAAAGTATTGATACTCCTTTAATTTTCTTNATTATTTCAAGCGCTTTATTTAAATCTGAAATTTCAATTCGAAAATAATTTTTAGTTTTTATCTCATTTCGAATATTTTTATTGATAATCAGCTTACCATTCTTCAGTATCGCAACATCAGAGCATAGCCTGTCTACTTCATTTAAAGAATGTGTAGATATACAAATTGTNTTACCCTCGTGGTTCAATCTATAGATAATGTCGGCCATTTGATTGATTCCAATTGGGTCAAGACCATTATTTGGCTCATCCAAAATTAATATCTTTGGGTCGTGCAATAAAGCCTGAGCAATGCCCAGGCGCTGCTTCATTCCATAAGAATAATTGGAAACATGATCATATTGACGATCAAGCAGATCCACAATATCCAGTACTTCATTTATTCGAGAAAAAGGTGTATTGGTTAAGCGGCAAAAAATCTGCAAATTTTTCTTTGCACTTAGGTATTCATAAAAGGAAGGGTCTTCAACAATAAAACCAAAATTTTTAAGATAGTCAGTATCAATACGTATTGATTTATTTTTGTATAAAATATTGCCATTCCAAGATGTAATTAGGCCAGCCAAAATTTTTATTAATGTTGACTTTCCACTCCCATTTGGACCTAAAATTGCAAAGATAGAATTTTCAGGAATCGTAAATTGGATTTTATTTAGCGCATCTAAGTCTCCATATTTTTTGGAGACATTTTCAAAATTTAAAATATTTGGCATATAATTTTATTGAAGATCCATGATTTCCATTATACCTGTACCTTCATAAAAAGTCCCATCATTAAACTTTAAAATAAAGTTACTTGAAAATCGAGTATAGTAAGGATCAATACCACTAGCTTTAAAACTAAGATTGATCATTGGTTTAAATATATTTAGCGGTAGCGGGAGATTCATTCTTTTAAAAATTTCAATATTATCTATAATATTTTCACCAGAAATTTTGACTGAAACATTATTATCAGATACAATGGAAAATTTTGAGAATTGGGGTTCATTTTTTTTAGGATAATAATTTTTAATCAAATCGCTTTTCATGGTTAATAGCTGTCTGTTGCCAAATTTATTCACTACTCTCTGATCTTTACTTGCTACAAACAAGATTGGAATATCAAACCCACCCCTATTTTCAACAGCATTTAATTCCGCTAAAATAACCGTATAGGGACCAGCTTTCCCTCTAAACCATGTCCAGCCGCTGAAAAGTTTCTGAAGAGGAGTATTGCCCCAGTTGTGATCATGATAACCTGTTCCTTTAATTTCTTTTTTTACCCCATCAATCGTAACAGTGCCTTCCACTTCACCGTTAGGGACAGCTGCCAGCCAAGCAAAATATTCATCGCCAGCATTAATAATGCCATCTTGCGGCCTATATGAGTCAATTAATGAATTTAAATTGAGATCAAATCCATAATTATCAAAATCACTTGGGTCTAGTGTTATATTGTAGTTTTTTAAATTACCAGTAAAGGAGTTATCATTCATTAGAACTAGGCAACTGTCTTTTGAAAAAGAAACATCATTTTTGTTAAAATATTTTAAACGGAAAAAATTTTCATTTTCAGGTGATGTATAATTAAATCCAATGAAATATTGGTCTTTGAGAAAATGTACCTTGTAAAAATAAGCAACGATTAAACTGCCATCATCCAGCTCTGCATCAAAATACCACCATTCAAATTCATTTTTCTGACCATCAGTTCTTGTTCCATCTTCCCAATTTTCAACAGTTTCGTTAAGGCGATCTGATTGATTTATTTCATCAAATAAAGCTTGATCATACGACCCTAGATAAACCTTGGAGCAGGATTGAAATATCAAAAATAATATGATAAAAAATGTTTTAATTAAATCTCTAAAAGAAAAAAATGGCTTCAAAGTTCCCATCTATGATTGGAATCTTTCATTTGAATTGAATTGACTGGATTGATTAAGTAAAGAATTAAAAAATTGATTTAAAATCTCAGCCCTTTTATTCTCTGAATTAATTGAAATTAATTCTAATTCAAATTTTGGAGATAATTCAATCATCTCAAGGAGCTCAAAAGTAGTATTTTTTGCTAAATGGCGATTAATATTTTCTTTTAAGCCTAGTATAATTAATAGCTTGAGATACTTTTCTTTTAATGGATCAAATATTTCACTTGGAAGCGGTTTGATTTCAGGCAAAATATTTATATCACCGATTGTAATATCATCAATAACTGCTTGATCTTTTAATTTAAATATTTTCTTACCTTGAGTGATTATATCCATCCTGCCATCAGGGTATTTATTTAGCAACTTTGTAACCGTTACAGTGCAGCCCACATCTGCAAGGCCATTTTTATCCTGATAAACAACGCCAAACTCACTATTTTGATCAATGCATTCATTTATAAGCTTTTTGTAGCGCTCTTCAAAAATATGTAGCGGTACAAATTTTGAAGGGAAAGCTACAATTCCCAGTGGAAATAATTTAAGCTTCATCATTTTGAAAAAATTAACATATGCTGTCTTGGGAGTTCTTGAATATTTGAGTGAAGCTTTAAATTAACCTGACGCATCTCTTTAACTACTTGCTCAACGCTCATTTTATGCAAAGGCTTAATTGGAACAGTGGGATCTTCCTTGCGATATTCTATCAATGCAACCTTACCCGTTTGATTGAGAGAAGATTTTATATCGTTCATGATCTCTAATGGATTTTCAAGCTCATGGTAAACATCCACAAGAATTACAAGATCTAGGTTATTTTTTGGTAGTCCAGTCCGATCAGTAAAACCTAGAATAAACTTAACATTATTAATATTTTTATTTCGCATTTGCTTTGCATTTAAATCAAGCATTTCTTGTTGGATATCAACAGCGTATACAATACTGCATTTTCTTGCCAATTTTGATGTAAAATAACCTGTGCCGGCACCAAAATCAGCTACAATCATATCTTTCTTAAGGTCTAATAAATCTACAGCTAGATTTGGACTCTCCTCATTAGCGCGGCTACTTCTTTCAAGCCAGGAAGCCCCTAAATGTCCCATCACCTTACTTATCTCCCTTCCCTGGTAAATTTTNCCTATACCATCGCGCGAAGGGCTTTTGTAGGTATATGATTGCGCTAGACCTAGGNTNGCATGNATCATAACGGAAAACAATAAAACAGCTGTCTTTANNGATTTAGTCATTTGGTCNCAAATTAAGGATATCTGAAAAAAGGATTCTTGCATGAGTTTAATAATGCTGAATTTATTTTGTAATTGTTACGATTGAGCCATCAATCGTTGANGAATATTGTAGTAATGGTGCATTTGTAGGCCCAGAAATAGCCGATCCATCAATATTAAATTTGGCACCGTGGTTTGGGCAGGTTGCTACGCCATTCGAAAATGCATTAATCGAGGTACCTGCATGGCTACAGCTCCTGCTAAATACTAATAAATCATCTAAACTCTCTCTATACATTACTAATCCAGCTCTGTCAAAATCTGAGGACATGGTTACAATAGAGCCACCAACTGTCTTTAAGGGGGAAAGCTGCTGATCATTCAGGTCAAATTGAATTGAGTTCACATCACCTGGATTAGGACTATTATCTTTTGAATCATTTTCACTGCTGAGGTCTGAGCATGATTGCAGCGATGTTAAAGCAATCGGCATAGAACAGGCGACTGAGGCACTGCAAAATTGCTTTATAAACTTTCTTCGTTTCATTTAAAAAACCTTTTTTATTAAATATTTATGTAATAATTTACAACTAATATAACGCTCATAACGCTCTTTTTAAAGGAAAATTTATGCAAAATAATTTTTTATTTATTTTTAGTTTCTTNACATTATACGCATGTGAACCNCCATTGCAAAGTATCAATTTACAAGAAATGTCTCAAGAAGAAATCATGCTTGAGGATTTTAGTGAAAANGATNTGCTNTCATGGAACATTGTAGATGATNCTGTTATGGGTGGNCGATCTAGGGGTAGTTTCANAATNAANAATAATATAGGTGAGTTTAAAGGNTATTTATCTTTAGCAAATAATGGNGGATTTTCATCTGTTCGCGCCTATTANCCCTANGATCTAATAGGCNTNTCATCTATTACTTTACGAGTCAAAGGTGATGGCAGAAAATATANCTTTAGAGTACGAACCAATAAAAATAGTTGGGCTTCCTACTCACACTCCTTTTCAACCGAGTNCAATACATGGCAGGAAATTACTCTAAATATTCAAGANTTCTTCCCCACCTACCGCGGTTACAATGTTCAAAACGTTCAGCGATTATCTGAATTACTCATACGCGAAATTGGAATAATGATTTCTGATAAAAATGAGGGAAATTTTGCTTTAATGATTGATTGGATTATGGTTAATTAAATTGTAGTTCAGAAACAANTTATTATAAATTTTTCAACTCATTTAAAAGCNCATCAATTTCATTTGTCGAATTATAAATATGAGTGGAAATCCGAATAGCATTATGTCCATCTCTTTGATGCTCATCAATGTGAAATTTTATTCTTTTTTCAAATAAATCAACAGAGGTGATGGCATCCAGTTTCTTCTTTTCGAAAATAGTAGATCCTGGTGCTGATAAGTTTAGCGATTTACCGCTAAGCAATGTAACGCCATTAATCTTCTTCAAGCCTTCTTTTAAATANTCNGATAGATACCTACAACGTCCTTCTATATTTTTCATTCCAATTTTATTAATAAAATTGAGTGCGCTATTTATTCCTGCCCTAACTGGTAAATCTTTTGTGCCAGGTGGATTAAATAAACCATGAATATCTGATGCATCTGGATCAAAAGGGGAATCAAAATAATCCTTTGAATTTTCCCTTACGCACAAAAAACCTGTTCCAGAAGGAGCTAAAACCCATTTATGCAAACTGGCGGAATAGGCATCACACTCCAAATCCTTAATATCTATTGGAAATTGCCCTACCGCTTGCGCGCCATCTACAAGCGTTGCAATTCCTTTTTTTCTTGCCATGCGTGAAATCTTTTTTACAGGATATTTATGACCCCCTCTAGTAACATGACAAAATGAAATTGCCTTTGTTTTTGAAGTAATGGCGCTTGAAAGCCTATTAACTACATCTCTTTCGCTAATCAATGGACTAGGTATAAACACTGTTTTTATTTTAATATTATTTTTTGCTTTTCTGTGTATCCATGGTTTAAGCGCTGCTGGGTGTTCCTGCGTTGAAACAATCACTTCATCTCCTTCTTTAAGAATTAGACCTGTAGTTTGTAAATGAAGTGCCTCTGAAGCGTTTCTAGTTAAAATCATCTCTTTGCTTTTTGCGCCAAACGTCTTTGCCAAAGCTGGAATTACATTATTTTTTATCGTTTCTTGCAGGTGATNTTTTCCGTNTAGAGGGTCTTNAGAGATTGCCTTGTATCCTTTGTTTACGCTATCCACAACTTCAAGCGGCGGCATTCCAAGGCTAGCATTATTCATATATGTTACACCATCATCAAGAATAAAGTGCGATCTTATAGCAGACCAATCATCATCATTTGAACTTTTTGGCATAGTAANAGGTTTGACTTGATCAAGAATCGATTTTCCATAAATTGCNGTAAGTCCGCTTGCTAAACTAGCAATACTAGTTTGAACAAAAGATCTGCGGGATAATTTATATTTTGACATAGCTGCTATGCTTTAGTTTCTTGGAAACGACTTTATCCACTCTATTTTCCAATGCAGAACAACTTCTCCATCCAGTNTATCATAATTATCACTAATCATACCGCTAGGTGCGTCATACTCCATCTCTAATTGATTCTTATTCGTGATTTTTGCAAGAGAAGAAATCTTTGTTTGGGTACCCTTAATATCGCAATTAAAGGAATAAGTATTTTTATTTTCTGTGGGCTTAAAAAAGGCATTGAAATAATTATCCTTACCATTCGCATTCAATACATTATATCTTTTTGAATCCTTATCTTTTATAATAATCCACGTCGCTCGATTCGGCTCTCTAATCCGCTGTAACAACAGTCTATCCTTGTATAAGCTGCCTACAGCATATTCATACCAAATACCTTCAAGTAAATCAACATTGTTTTTATTTCTTTTAAAATACTTTTCGTAGTTCTGTTCTGCGGCCGACTTTTGAACAATATCTCTATCTGATGTCTTGAGAGAGCAAGCAGATAAACACAGAAACAGAATTATTAAAGTTTTGTACATTATATTTATAGTCTATAGACATAGCTCATCTTAATAAATAAACCATCCGACTGTCGCTGCATCGATTGAAATCTATATCGCTCTGGCTCACTCAACTCAGAACCATAACCTATAAAAACCAAGGTTCCTGGAGTGGGTCTGTATGAAAAAAGGAAGTCTGCTTGAATGTTGTTACTTTCATTTTTTTCTGCTCGAATATAGGTACCATCAGAATTTTTAAAATAAATNGGTAGGCCATCACGAGAAGTATCAAATAAACTGTCTCGGTACGATGAGTTATATTGACCAACGAATCTTAGAAAAAGACTTTTTGTCAACTGGTATTCAACCTTTAGTCTTGGTACGGTACCGCTGGATACCAATGTTTCATCAGTTGGGCGTTTATTTTTTTGTTGATTGAGTCTAAAATTTACTCGAAGCTGATCGGATGGATTCCAATACAACTTCATTTCAATCAATTCAATCATGCCAGGCGCCCATTCCTGATAATTTGGATCTTTGCCATAGCCATACTTTATGCTACCAGAGAATGAATCAAGCTGAGGTAATTGTAAAGTAGTCATAAACCCTAAATTTATTATTGCATCTCTATCAACGAAAGGTTTGTACTCCTCACCATCTTTATAGAAATGGTTTTGATAAGATTTTTCAGAAAAACCAAAAGACTCATACCAGATGAAAGTGCTTAATCCCCAACCTCCTCTGAAATTAAACGAAAANGTTGGATAACTTCTCCAATCAAGGGGCTGTTCTCCATTAATAAATGGATCGTAACTCCAATTGTAGGTATGCCTGTACCCCATAGTAAATTTTTCCACTGCATTTCCTTTAGAACCATAAAATGTTCTACGGGTACCAGCAGCTATGCTAACATAATCACCAATGCTTATGAAGCCCAGCGCAGGATTAAACTCGCTATGAAAAGCTGTTGAAGTAAATGAGTGCGACCAGTCCCTNTTGGAAGAATTTGCAGATAAGTTCCACATTGGGGCTGGTTTCCCTGCATTGTCTGCATTATTTGTTACGCTAAATCCTCCTTGACCTTGAAAAGAATATTTATTCTTTAGAATAATTTTTCCATCAATAGCAAAAACACGATTTGAATAATCATTATACGTTTTATCGGTATAAACAATTCCGGCATGGTTTTGATCTAAAAAATCGCGCTTCAATCTAAGGGCATTAACCGCAGCAACATCCATCTTGCTGATTGATGGGCCAAAATTATCCGCTGCAGAAATCACACCAATTGAATTTTTATCGCCAATTTTACCAGTGATTTTTGAAGATGCTACNGGGTTCACAATCTTTCTTGTATAAATTAACCTAGTAGGGGTAGAAAAGAATTCAATACCATCTAAGAAAAAAGGTCGCTTTTCTGGAAAATATAAGGCTCTTCTAGGTTCGTAGCTTATNTGAGCNACATCTGCTTCAATTTGAGAAAAATCAGGATTTAANGAAGCATTTAGAACGGTATTATTTGATAACCCNTATCGNATGTTCACACCTAANGGATCTTGAGTTTGTGAACTGAAATCNTTATCCTCCTGCATTCTACTCATTGCTCCGCGCAGTTCGGGNTTGATNTCAAAAAGNCGATTAGATTTTAAATTTTTAATATTAGANAGTTTTCCGTTCTGAGCTAAGAAGGAGGCTTCGCCTAGTTTAAGAGGTATAAGNGAAGTCCAATANCGAGAATGCTGCACTTTTCTCAAAACATTAAAACCCCATTTTTGAGTACTATTATTATTAAAACGTAAACTTTTTAGTGGAATTTTAATTTCAATTTCAAATCCCTTTTCAGTGATCCTACCTTTTGAATCATANACATAGTCCGGATTTTTATCAATNGTNTAAGGCTTTGATGCTTTTCTATCNGGAACATTATCTGTAATAGTTCCATCNTACTGCTGACCAATTGGATTNACTGCAAANGCATAAGCTGTTCTTTGATCNTTATAAGTATCTAATACAAANAGGAAATAATCATCNCTGTTTAGCTTGTCTCGNTCAGCTAGNGTNGACCTAACTTCATCCTTATTAGCATAAGCNACAACGCCAAAATATATNGCATCAGTACTNTACCAAATATATACTTCGGCATCATCCTCTGCTTTCGCACCATCAACNGGTAGATAGTTAGTGAATCCGCTGACNATTTTAGCATTTTTCCAGGCTTCTTCATCTAAGTATCCATCAATAGAAATANTANTATCNTCAAGTTGAGNTANNTNNATATCATAATTTTTNTNATNGNTNGCNTTGCATNCTTGNGNTTACATCAAATAAGCANAACAATAAAANNAANTAGNAGAANNGGATTTTTTTNANGGGTATTNNATNNNCTAATTATTTCAGACATAATTAAATATGCTTCCTNATTACTGAAAGNGNCATTTCTATATCCTCCAATGAATTATAAAGATGAGGTGAAAACCTTATCGAGTCTTTCCGGCTAGATACAAACACCTTAGCAGATTTTAATGCTTTAATTAATCGTTCGGAATTAATTTTTTCAAAATTAGCAGTAATGATTGATGATCTATCATTTTGGTTTAATGGTGATTTAATACTCGCACCAAGCTTTTGCAAGCCTTTAATCAAATGATCAGATAAAAATAAGTTATGGTTATAAATTTTTTCAATACCAATTCCATTTAAGTAATTAATTGATTGTGTCAATCCAATAGCGCACCCAAAAGCAGTGGTGCTAAACTCAAATTTCGAAGCATCATTTTTATAGCGGATTCTAGTGGCATCCAAATCCCACATATTATCGTGGCTTCGAAACCCGACTAATCCTGGTTCTAGCTGATTTGCAAGATTATGTCTAATATACATAAATGCAGATCCAAAAGGTCCACATAGCCATTTATAGGCGCCAGCAACCAAAACATCAATTGAGTTTTTTTTCACATCTATAGGTATTGCACCCGCTGATTGGGTTGCATCTACCACCAAAATTGCATCATTTTGATGCGCAATTTCAGCAAGCTGGTTTAAATCGTAAGTTTGTCCATTTCTATACTCAGTATGGGATATGCAAACTATTTTGGTGTTTTTATCGATCAAATCATTGATTGAGTCAATTGATGTGTAGTTATTGACTTCTTTTGCAAGCCGTATTTCAGCGCCAGTATTATTAGCAATGCGTACCCATGGGTAGACTGTGCTAGGAAAAGCTGAGCTAGTACTTACTATATTTTGCTCATTTTTGGGACTTATAGACCACGCCAGCGAGCTAAGTAATTCAGTTGCGCTTGAACCCGCTGATATTTCTGTCGGTTCGGCGTTAATGAGTTTCGCAGCGGATAGATGTAAATCCTTAAAAACATTCTCCTCTACTTCTTCTGTAAAATTATTACTTCCGTTTTTGGATACATCATTAAACCAATCATGAATCTTTTTTTCTGCACCACTAAACATCAGAGACACATTGGCAGCGTTTAAATAACTAAAATTTACTGCGGATGGGAAATCTTCAGGTTTTGTTATGGATTTCATTTAATCCAGCTAAAATAGCCGTATATATTCATTATAGTGATTATAAATGACATTACAGCAGTAGAATAGGCTTTTTTAGTTATTGAATACATGCCAACCATTATATTCCCAGCAATCCATATTAACCAAGAAATACTAAGTTCATTCGCATTTAAATAATATCCAAATACCACAAGCGCTGCACCTGCCCAGCCAATAATTTTCCATACTTTTGAATTAATTGACATAAATATTAATTATAATCATTTTGAATGCGTTTTTGATACATTTTTACAGATTTTCTATCAAGTTTTTCATTAATTATCAATGCGAATAGGCTTTTTATCTTTAGATCTGGGTTTAAACCGTCTCCCATTCTTCTCAATTGTACATAATACCAAGATATGATACAGAGTGCATTCAATGCCTTGANTATTGTAAAAGAGCTATTGATAGAAAACCATTTTTTGCCAATTGATAAGTTATCTTCAAAACTAGGCAAAGACGTGATTTTGCGCAACAAAAGTTTTTTTACAGCTAGAGGGTCTGAGCAAAGCGGTCTCGCAACACCAACCATATGACAAATACTAGATAAGGCAGAATTCATTCCTCTTATGGTACGAAAACCTCCAGTAACCATCAATGGCGTGGANCAAANCGATGATATATTTTCAGCATAAGATAAAAAATAGGCTTCTCTNGCAACTGTACTGCGCGTGAGGTGCAAATTCTTTTTCGGGTCTATGCTTAACTCATCATATCCTAAAAATTTTGCCTGCTCATAAGTTCCTCCTGAGATTTCTAATAGATCTATTTTTTCTTCGTTAAGAATTTTTGCTACAGCAGTAGATTCAGTATCAGTAAATCCACCTTTTTGAAAATCGGCTGAATTAAGTTTAACTGATATAGGATAATCACTTCCNAGTTCTTTGCGNCATCTACGTATAATCTNAATGAGGAGACGTGATCTATTTTCAATTGAACCACCCCACTCATCATTNCTTAGATTNATATTTGGTGATAAAAATTGAGATAACAAATACCCGTGCGCTGAATGNAATTGAACCCCTGTAAAACCTACTTCTTGAGCAATTTTGGCAGCAAAAACGAATTGGTCAATAGTATTAATTATGTCTTGATTGTTCATTTCAATTGGTACCCCGTATCTCCTTCCGGGGATCTTTAGCTGGACCGATGACGGCGCCATTGGTGTTTTATTTATTTCCATNGGTGTTTGCCTACCNGCATGACTTAATTGTATCCAAAAATGAGNTTGATTTCGTGTCCCTATTTCTGTCCATTTCTTTAGAGTTTCTAATTGGTCTTTATAATTCCTTTGATNTAAAATAATATTTCCAGCACCTTCAAGATTAAATCTATCAACCATTACATTTCCTGAAATTAGTAAACCGCACTCACCTTCCGACCATCTTTGGTAAAGATTAAGATGTTTTTGATTTACAAAATTATTTGAATCTGCAATTCTTTCAGTCATGGCTGATTTTCCGATTCTATTTTTTATCTCTGCGCCACAGGGAAGTTTCAAACTAGATTGTATTAAGTTCATATACAGTTAAGATCAATTCTTTTTTAAAAAATAAATCAATGCCAAGCTAATCATAAATGGCATAACCCGCTCAAGCCAATCTCCTGGNGTATTGGGTAATAAAAAAAATATAACCGCCAAAACAAAACCTAGCATAATTGAAATTAGTAAGTGGATTGCGCTAATCTTCCATTTCATTATTTTAGAAATGACTGCTGGCCCAAAGGATGANCCCATTGCGGTCCAAGCAAATAATACCCTACTAAATATTTTTTCAGGTATTAGAACTGCAATTAAAGCTGANGCTAANATCACAATGCCGGTAATTATCCTTGACAGCTTTAATGTATTTTGCTTAATACCAAGGTCGATGCTGATTGATGATGAACAAACTAATATTTGACTATCCGCTGTTGACATAATTGCCGAAACCACTGCGGCAAGNAATATTCCCTGAANTGCTGGGTGAAANATCTCATTNGACAATCTAAAAAAGATATTCTCATTATTATTTAAATCTTCAATCATAAAATGACCTGNAATNCCCANTANCCACATTCCAGTAAATACAANACAAAACCAAATCATTGCATATTTCCTAGATTTTACCAANGTATCTTGATCTTTGACNGATATAAATCGTGAAAGCAAATGCGGTTGTCCAAAATANCCTAAACCTATTCCTAGATGTCCAATAATTAATCCTAATGCGGTCATCCCNATATTNCCTGCTGAAAAGCTACTAAATTCATTCGTGGTAATAGCAAAACCCCTAACAAGCTCTGCAATGCCTCCAAGTTTAATAATTGCTACAATTGGCATTACTACAGCAGTGATCGCCATAAGCATCCCTTGAATCGTATCAGTGATACTCACAGCAAGATATCCACCCATATAAGTATACAGGTAGATAACTATCGCACTGATCATAATGCTTTCAATAATACTAATTCCAAAAGTATCATTTAGGGCATTTCCAGCTCCTTGAAATTGTGAAGCAATATAAAAAGTGAACGAAAAGATTATAATAAAGGATGATGCAAATAGAATGTATTTTTTATCTCTACCATTGTAATCATTTGAAATTAACTGAGGTATAGTAATCAGATTATTTTCTCTGGTAATTTTTAAAATGGTAGGTGCAACTTTAAGCCATGACATAAACATACCAGTCACTACCCCTATTACTAACCATAAAGTTGATAAGCCTTGTGAAAAGGCAATTCCACTCACCCCTAGCAAAGTCCAGGCAGACGAATTGCTTGCGGCATAGCTTATAGAAGTAATTATAGGGCCTAGTCTTCTGCCACCTACAAAATAATCTTCAATTGTTATATTTTTTTTACGCGTGGACCATCCAATAAAAATTAATAATAATTTATATAGGATTAAAGTAGCTATGATTATGGTTGATCTTTCCAAGGCTCTTCTTGGTTTATATTTTATTTAAGAATGGTAATTTTCTAATCATTAGTAAAGTATATGTATTAAATTTTTATGTTTTAATAAAATTAATTTATCAATGATAAGAATAACTTATAAGTATCTTTCTTTTTCAATATATAATATTTTTGAAAAAATAATTCTGAAGCAATGAATCGATCTCAAAAAGCAAAAAAAATTGGTGCTATTCTAGATAGTCTGTACCCTACAACTCCAATTCCACTTGAACATTCTAGCGCCTACACCTTGCTTGTTGCAGTAATGCTTTCTGCCCAAACCACTGATAAAAAGGTGAATCAAGTTACCCCTGACTTATTCAGTAAAGCAGATACTCCTGAAAAAATGGTCGACCTTGATGTAGATACTATTAAAAAAATAATTCAGGAAATTGGATTAGCGCCAACAAAAGCAAAAAATCTAAAAAAAATGGCACAACAAATTATTGATGCAGGTGGATTAAGAGCTGATTGGGTATTCCTTGAAAGCTTAGCTGGGGTTGGACACAAAACTGCAAGCGTTGTGATGTCGCAATGGTATGAGATTCCAGCATTTCCTGTAGATACCCATATCCATCGCCTCGCTAAAAGATGGGGCCTATCAAAGGCAAAGAATGTTGAAATGACCGAAAGGGATTTAAAAAAATTATGGTCTGATTCATTATGGAATAAACGTCATCTACAATTAATATTTTTTGGTCGTGAATATTGTCCTGCTAGGAATCATAATCCAGAGGGATGTGTGATTTGCTCATGGGCTGGATTAAAAAAATATTTTAAGAATAAATAATCTTATTATCTTAAAATATCTTTATAAAAAGAAATATAAAATAGTAATAATTGATAAAATTAATAGATATGGAATCGTTTTGATAATAGCAAACTTACGAAGTATCGCATTAGTACTATTTACTTTTGGAAATGAAATATTCTCAGGTCTATCAACACTAAGAAACTTGCAAAGCGGTTCCCAGCCTTCATTCACAGAATATAACAATAGCCTGTCAGAGGGTATTGTTTTTTTAAGATCTTCAATATGTTTATTGTAAATGATCTGAACTGATTTTCTATCGGAAAAATTATCTTTAAATAATCCACTCCAAATTAAGTTATCTTGCATTGTTATTAATCTTTTAAGAGGAAGAATTAACTTTTGAAACCAATTCGGCAACATTATAGGAACGGTATAAACAGTATTCTTGGTACTTTTATACCACGCGTCAAAATCCCTCATAGTTAAAATAAATTTTGCATCTGGATATTTTCTAGATAGCTCTTTGTAAAAAAGGCATACTGGATAATCAACTCCTGAATTAAAATTATTAAATAGTTGATCCCATTCGGGTTTATTACCAATTGAAATACTATACCATTTTTTTATGTGTGATGGGCGTAATACTATTTCAGTCATATGATAACATGGGCCCAATCCTAATTTTTCCAATGCAATTTTTAACGACATTGTTCCTGTCCGCCCAAATCCCGTACCAAATACTTTCATTAATTATTTTTCCGATTCAAACGACGATGCAATGACCCTGATCTACTAGAGCGAAAAAGAGATACTGAATGAGATTAAAAATTTAAAATAAATTAGTTTTTTTTATTTTGTTCTAACTGAGCCAAGAGTAACATCATTTGATACAAAACCACCACGAGGTTTCTTAATATTTATTTTAATACCCATTGATTTAAATTTCTTTTCTAAGTTACCCACTTTCATATTGGCCCTAATGGAAAAAGATGATCCAGCCGGGGCATTAGAATCTCTAACTTCTGATAGAGTTTTATGTGAGTCAGCGCTGTGATTACTTTTACCCTTCTTAATATCAAGAGTTAATCCATACTCTTTTTTAAATTCTCTTTTTAACGTGGATACTTTCTTTCTTCCATTAATACTAATATTTGCCATAAAATTTCCTCCTTTATTCTATACTTCTTATTTGAGATGTAAATTATAGGCTTACTTCTTCAAAATGCAACTAAATTGATTTTTTAAAAAAACTTACAAATCTATTTAGGAATATTGGGATTTTAGGAATATTAGGATAAGTGCTTTCTGATCGTGAGGCTCAGATAGTTTCTCCTAATTTGAAATAACGAATGCCTAATCTAAAAAACCCTCAATATCAAAAGACAAAGAGGGTTTTTTTAGTAGCGGGGGTAGGATTCGAACCTACGACCTTCGGGTTATGAGCCCGACGAGCTA
>PASZ01000020.1 GCA_002712245.1 Fidelibacterota bacterium
AGCGGGTTCTTCTGTTTGCTCTTCGGCAGTTGCTTCTGCTTCAGTTTCAGCGGGTTCTTCTGTTTGCTCTTCGGCAGTTGCTTCTGCTTCAGTTTCTTTAGAAGAAGATTTTATAGAATCATCATTGGTACTATTTTTTTTATCTTCTTCACTGGTTAAATCTTTTTCTGATTGAACTTCAGGTTTTTTATCGAGCAANACTGTTTGATTTCTTAAAATTGATTTTTGAAGCACCATAAATCTTTCATATCTTTCAAGATTATCAACAGATTCGGTTTCAAAGTGTAGCAATATATATGAACCATATTTATGTTCATTAATATTGTATGCTAGTCTCTTTTTCCCCCATTCAAAATGATTAATAACTTTAAAACCGTATTCTGACACTTTATCTGAAACTGTTTTCATTGCTTTGTCAAGCCTACTTTGTTCAAAGTTGGGGTTAACTATGTATAAACTTTCATAATATCTCATTTAAATCTCCTTCAATTCTACGCAATCAGTGGTGCTATAACTAATGACACTACAGACATAAGTTTAATTAATATATTTAGAGATGGGCCTGAGGTGTCTTTAAAAGGATCGCCTACCGTATCACCAACTACAGTAGCTTTGTGCGCTTCAGAACCTTTTCCATATGATTCCCCATCTATATTAAGACCTTCCTCAACCATTTTTTTTGCATTATCCNAAGCTCCACCAGCATTTGATTGAAAAATTGCCATTAAGACACCACAGACAGTTACTCCAGCTAATAAGCCTCCAAGTATTTGTGGTCCAAGATCGCTTCCAAATAATTTTGGTCCAAAACCAAAAACAACTGGTGTAGTCACTGCAAGTAATCCAGGTAAGACCATTTCTTTTATTGCTGCTTGTGTTGAAATTTCCACGCACTGACTATGATCAGCTTTCATCAATCCTAACTCGTAAACTTCACGATCTTTTTCCGACCATTTAGATTCTTCGCTTTTATTTAAAATTTCTAGGGCTGATTTAAGCTCTGGTATATCTCTAAACTGACGACGAACTTCTTCAATCATTGACATGGCTGCTCTTCCTACAGCACCCATTGCCATTGATGAAAAAAGAAATGGAAGCATCCCACCAACAAAAANCCCAGCCATAACAGCAGGTTTTGCAATATCAATTCCTATACCAATAATTCCACTCTGAACCATATAAGCAGCAAATAATGCTAACGTGGTTAATGCTGCTGAGCCAATAGCAAATCCTTTACCTATTGCAGCAGTTGTATTGCCTACAGCATCTAATTTATCTGTTCTTTCGCGAACTTCGGCTGGAAGCTCTGCCATTTCAGCAATACCTCCAGCATTATCTGAAATAGGTCCATATGCATCTACCGCAAGCTGAATTCCAGTATTAGCAAGCATGCCCAATGCTGCTATTGCAACTCCATAAAGACCTGCAAAATAATGAGCGCCAACTATACTTGCTGCAATAATCAATATGGGTCCAGCAGTTGACTGCATACCAATACCGAGGCCAGAAATGATATTTGTTGCGGGACCGGTTAATGATTGACGTGCTATTGAAAGAGTTGGTGATGTATTTGTTCCTGTGTAGTGTTCTGTAATCATACCAATACCAAGGCCTGCAAGAAGGCCAATTGTTGAAGCCCAAAAAACACCTAAATTTGTATACGAACTATCACCTAAGTTAAAAGAGTCGGGTAAAAGATTTGTAATTAAAAAATACATTACACCAATCATGATTGCTGATGAGCCAAATTCACCAATATTTAATGCTTTTTGTGGATTACCACCCTCTTTAACAGATACAAGAAATGTACCGATAATTGAAACAATAATACCTGATGCCGCAATAACTAATGGTAGCATAACAAAAGACGCATCAAATGATCCTAAAGATAAAATAGTAGCTCCAAGCACCATTGATCCAATAATAGAACCAACATAAGATTCAAACAGATCAGCTCCCATTCCAGCAACATCGCCAACATTATCTNCTACATTATCTGCAATTGTTGCAGGGTTTAGCGGGTGATCTTCTGGGATACCAGCCTCAACTTTTCCAACTAAGTCTGCACCAACATCAGCAGCCTTAGTATAAATACCACCCCCTACTCTTGCAAAAAGAGCAATTGATGATGCGCCTAATGAAAAGCCAGAAATCACATTCAAAATCTTATCATAGTCACTATTAAAATATGACAGGTAAAANATAAACAATACGCTTAGACCAATAACTCCAAGACCCACAACGGATAGCCCCATAACTGATCCACCAGTAAATGCCACATTCAAAGCAGGTGCAAGACCGGTTCGAGCTGCATGAGTAGTTCTATTATTTGCCTTTGTAGCTACACGCATTCCTAAAAAACCCGCTAAGCCAGAAGTTAATGCACCAATAATAAATGATAATGCAACAAGTGAGCTTGATCCATCTTTATTATAATTTGCAAAACCCAAAAGAAATGCAACAACTAAAACAAATATGGCCAATACTCTATATTCTGCCTTAAGAAATGCCATTGCTCCATCAGAAATGTCTTTGCCAATGCGTTCCATTTTTTCGGTACCTTGATCTTGTTTATTAATCCAACTTGTTTTCCAAAATGCAAATAGCATTGCAATAATTCCAGAACTGATTGCTAAATACAAAAGATTATCCACTAAATACTCCTAGGTTTAAATTGATTTTTAAGCATTGTATTGATTCATAGTTTTATTTAATCCATTATTAATGATCGATTCCACTGCATCTGCAGCCTTAACGATAACTTCATCCGCTAAAACTTGATCTTTTTTTCTAAAATTCTTCAAAACATATTCNTCAGCAGGTCTTAGGTTTTTTCCAGCAGCAATACCAAATCTAATTCTTGGGAATTTATTATTGCCTAGTCGATAGATAATTGACTCCATACCTCGATGACAACCATCGCCTCCAGAAGGCCTAATCCTTAAACTTCCCAATGGCAAATCAACATCATCAAAAATGACGAACAAATCTTCTAGTTTTAAATTCCATTTTTTAATAATTGACTTTATTATTATACCGCTATTGTTCATACCTGTAGTTGGTTTAATTAAANGCACCTTATTGTTATTATTTTCAGCATAGACATATTCATTATCGCTAGGAAGAAAATTCATTTTCCACCTTTTGCAAACTTCATCTAATACCCAAAATCCTGCATTGTGCTTAGTATTTGCATATTGATTGCCAGTATTACCTAAACCAATAAATGAAAGCATTATTCCTCTTTTGAACCCTTTTCAGGTGAGCTACCATCTTCTTTTTTAGCTCCTTCTGAGCTCTTGTCACTTTCAGCTCCTTCTTTATCATCTGTACTTTCCTCTCCATCAGTAGGCTCTTCTCCTTCTTCAAGCTCTTCATCTTCTTCGACCTCTGGCTCAATCTCAGCCTGAGGTGGAGCACAAACAGCAATTGTAGTGTCTTCTGGTGATAGAAGTACAGTATCTTCAGGAAGATCAATATCAATAGCTGTTAATGTTCCGTTTAATTCTAGGTTGGTAATATCAACGTCAATACTATCTGGTACATTTGTAGGAAAACACTCTAATTCTACTGATGATGCAGCTTGAGATACAATTCCACCCTCAACCGACCCAACAGCATCTCCAACTAAATTAAGAGGAATACTAAAATTCATCTTTACATCTCTTCTAACTCTTAACAAATCAATATGAATTATTTCCTCGGTCACTGGGTGATATTGTGCTTCTTTGAAAGTAACATATATTGTATTGCCATCTAATTCCATTTCAAAAACATGCTGTCCAGATTGTATAGCCTTATGCAATATTTTTTTATCAATGGACATATTTTGATTTGCTTCACCCTGATAATAATAATTAACAGGAACTTTACCACTTCTTCTTAAAGAGCGTGTAGCAGCATTTCCTGTTTTATCTCGTTGATCTACTTTTAGCTTGAAAAATGATTCCATAATATTTACCTAATTTAAAATTCAAATAGTGCGCTAACTGATTTACCCTCATAAACGCGTTTAATTGCTTCTGCAAAAACTTCAGCTACAGTAACAATTTGCATATTTTCTAATTTTTTATTTTTAGAAATAGAAATTGTATCTGTTACTATAAGTTTACTTATTTTTGATTCTTTGATTCTTTCAATAGCGGGGCCAGATAAAATTGCGTGTGTTGCAACAGCTATCACACTATTTGCACCATTTTCAATTGCAGCATTAGCTGCGTTTACAGTTGTTCCAGCTGTATCAATCATATCATCAATAATTAAAACATCTTTTTTATTTAAATCTCCGATAAGGTGCATTACCTCAGCTTTATTTGGTGCATATCTTCTTTTATCAATAAGCGCAAAATGCATACCAAGTTTTTTTGCATATGATTGGCTCATTCTTGCTGAACCTACATCTGGGGATAAGACAACAGAGTTTTTTTCTTCAAGACCTATGGATTTGATTGCATCCAATAGTACCATTCTACTATATAAATGATCAAAAGGGATAGTGGCAAATCCTTGGATTTGTGTAGAGTGCAAATCCATCGTAATTATTCTATCTGCTCCTGTTGCTGTAATTAAATCAACCATGACACGTGATGAAATAGGAACCCGTGGGTTGTCTTTACGGTCCTGTCTGCCATAGCCAAAATAAGGGACTACAGCAGTTACAGTTTTTGCAGAAGCCCTAACTGCCGCATCAATAATTAATATTAATTCCATAATATTTTCTGATGGGCTATTTGTTGGCTGAATGATGAAAACATCACAACCTCTGATATTTTCTTCAAATTGAAGCCAAAGCTCACCATCAGAAAAAGTCTTGATAGATAGTTGACCAAGTTCCTTACCTAGATGATTTGCAATATCAATACTAAGGGCAAGATTACTACGGCCAGAAAATATTTTTAATTTATCATTCATAATTTTAATGCTGGGGCGTAGGGACTCGAACCCCAACCGCCGGGACCAAAACCCGGTGTCCTACCATTAGACGACGCCCCAGTACATTTATTTATTAATTTATGAAAAGGGTGAATTCGTAAAAAGTTTAGATAGGTTTTGCTGGAATGGTTAAATGTGAATTATGGAAAAATGACTTGGCTTTTTTCAATTTAGCTTCATCGTCATAAACTCCATACACAGTCGAGCCACTTCCCGACAGACTGGCAAATTTTGCACCGCTATCTAATAACTTTTTTTTAATAGCTCCAATCTCTGGATATGCATGAATCACAATCTTTTCAAAATCATTCTCAAAAAACTCAGATGAGAGAAAATTTTTTCTCATCAGGTCCGCGAAATTAGGTATAATGTTTTCAGATTTCAATTTATTTTTTATTTGTCCATATGCCCATTTTGTACTGATAGATATATCAGGAATAACTAATAATAATTTTTCTTCTAAGTTTATCCTAACAGGGGTGAGTTTAAATCCAGTTTCTTCACCAATTTGCGATCCACCTTTTATAAAAAAAGGTACGTCTGCCCCAATTTTGGATCCAATTTTTTCAAGTTCATTTCCATCAAATCCAATATTATAAATTAGATTTAGTCCTTTTAATATTGCGGCTGCATTAGATGAGCCCNCACCAATTCCACTNCCTATTGGTACTTTTTTATTTATATATATTGAAACACCGAGGTCTTTTTGGGCTTGATTGCTTAATAAATCATAGGCTTTAAAGCATAAATTCGATTTGTCCAAAGGTATCCAATCAACATTCGATTTAATTAAGCATCCTTTTTCTTCTTTATTTATTTGAATCTCGTCTCCAAAGTCAATTTCAGTATATAAGGTAGCGATATTATGTAAATTGTCTNTTCTTCTATTTAATATTCTTAATCCAAGATTGAGCTTGGTGTTTGATTTTAAAATCATTAATTATTTTTTAATTAATGTTGCGATAGCCTGACAAGCAATTCCTTTGCCCTGACCAATAAATCCAAGATAATCTGTAGTTGTAGCTTTTATAGATAATTCTGAGTGGTCTAGATCAAGATTGCTAACAATGTTGCTTCTCATTTCTTCAATAAAACTTGATATGTTTGGTTTTTGAAGAATAACAACAGAATCAATATGATTGATTATGAACTCATCTTTTATTTCATTGTTGTAGATGGTGTTTAACATTTTAAGACTGCTATAATTCTTCCATTGAGGATCGCTAGGGAAAAAATTTCCTAGATCACCTTTTGCCGAAGCTCCTAAAATTGCATCAATNATAGAATGTACTAATACATCTCCATCTGAATGTCCAATTATTCCGNATTCATTTTTTATATCNACTCCACCNAAAATTAATTTCTCACCTTTTTCAAGACGATGNGCATCATANCCAATNCCTATTTTATACATTANTTNAAATGATTAAATAATGCTTCTNCCANTATCCAATCTTCCCTAGTTGTAATNTTAAAATTGATTGATGTNTCATTAATTATTTTTACTTNATATCCTGCTTTTTCTANAAGCGCNGAATCATCTGTAGCAAATAAATTTTCTTTTTCNGCNTTACTATAGGCATGNAANAANGCNTCTTTANAAAAANCCTGGGGTGTTTGNACACNCCANATTTTNTCCCTATCTAAGNGTNTTNNTAATTTNATTATTTGAAACNTCTTTTAATGTNTCNGTANCCTTACTNCCAACNANAACNGCATCANAATCATTTAAAGATGAAATTNTTTTTTCNATNAACTCTTTNTTNATAAANGGCCTNNCNGCATCATGAATNCAAANACNTTGNGATTTTTTNTTNANGNCNTTTAGGGCNTTTNTAATNGAANCTTGTCTAGTTAANGANCCNTCAANAACNAAGAGTGGCTTTGNTGTNTGAATNGTTTTAATTNCTGANTTAATNTNGTTTATATCATCATTAGNAGCAGCCACAATAACNTCATCGATCATTNTTGATGAAATAAATGGCNTNANAGTATGNTAAATCAATGGTTTNCCATTAATGTTCTTGAATTGTTTTTTTTCGCCAAACCTTAATCCNGATCCAGCAGCTGGAATAATNGCAGATGTAATCATTTAANCATNTGNTACATAATTAACATTGCATCACCATANCTTAAAAATCTATANTTNTTTTTCTTAGCTTCTCTNTAAGCTTTCATAATTAGATCTCTATGNGCNAATGCNGAAATCATCATCAATAATGTNCTTTTTGGNTGGTGAAAATTAGTTATCATTGCATCAACCATCTTNAAATCATANGGAGGATAAATGAACTTGTCNGTCCATCCGCGTTTTGGNGAAACTTGAAAACCTGAAACNGCAACTGTNTCCAATGANCGTACAGTTGATGTACCNACTGCAAATACTTTTCTACGNTTTCTTTTNGTTTCATTAATTTTAAGCGCNGTTTGTGGAGAAACTTCNAAATANTCAGAATCCATTTGATGTCGATTTAANTCTTCNACTTGAACTGGTCTAAATGTACCTANNCCAATATGCAAAGTAGTNTNAGCTGTTTTNGCNCCCTTTTTNTGTATTCTNTTTATNANTCCNTCTGTAAANTGCAAACCAGCAGTAGGNGCAGCAACAGCNCCTCTTTGATCTGCAAAAATAGTNTGATATCTAATTTTATCTTTNGGNTCAGATTCNCGNTTNATATAAGGNGGNAGTGGAGANATNCCNACCTTATCAATTACTTCATAAATATCTTCATTTTCATATTCNAANCGCACTACNCGACCACCTGAAATTGTATTATCAATAACATCNCAATAAACNTTNTTGGTNAACATCAATTTATTNCCAATNCGNACTTTTCTTGCNGGGCGCACCATNACTTCCCAAAGATCATTTTCAAGNTCCCTNAAAAGAAAAACNTCNACTTTNGCNTCAGTGCGATCNTTATTTGCATATAATCTTGCAGGAAAAACCTTNGTATTNTTNGTAATTAATAAATCATTTTTCCTNAGATANTCNGGAAGATTAGAAAATGTTTTATGTTCAATNTCACCAGANTCTTTATGGATTACCATAAGCTTAGACTGGTCCCTGCGCTTTGCTGGATATTGTGCTATATATTTCTCTGGTAATGGATAATCAAAATCTGCGAGTTTCCATTTTTTCTTTTTTTCAATCATTTAAATAACCTTTGTTGTTTTTTAGTTATAGTTTTTCCAAGATGTTTATAAGATTTTTCTTGAGCAATGCGGCCTCGGCTAGTCCGTTGAATAAATCCTTCTTTAATTAAATATGGTTCATAGACGTCTTCAACTGTTGACACATCTTCGCTTACAGCAACTGCAAGAGAGCTGAGCCCTACCGGACCTCCATTAAATTTATCAATTAATGTTTCAAGGATCATTCTATCCATTGTATCTAGCCCATATTCATCAATGCCTAAAGATGAAAGTGATTCTTTTGCAACTAATGCATCAATTTGCCCATTTGCTTTAACTTCAGCATAATCTCTAGTCCGTCTCAGTATACGATTAGCAATTCTTGGTGTTCCCCTAGATCTACCTGCGAGCTCTAGAGCACCATCTTGATCAATTTTAACATCAAGTATTTCAGCAGATCTTTTGATTATTTCATACAAATCTTCAGCTTCATAATAATTAAATCTAAGTATTACACCAAATCGATCTCTTAGTGGAGAAGTAAGGCTTCCTAGTCTAGTTGTCGCTCCAACAAGTGTAAAGGGTTCAACATTTAATTGCACGCTTCTAGCGCTTGGTCCTTTATCAATCATAATTTCAATTCTGTAGTCTTCCATGGCTGAGTATAAATATTCCTCAACAATTGCATTAAGACGATGAATTTCATCAATAAAAAAAACATCTTTAGCTTCAAGGCTTGTAAGAATTCCAGCGAGATCCCCTGCGCGATCTAAAACTGGACCAGATGTTTGTCTTATGTTCACACCTAGTTCTCTTGCAATAATAATTGAAAGGGTTGTTTTACCTAACCCTGGTGGACCAAAAAAAAGGACATGGTCAAGGGATTCACCTCGTTTATTTGCAGCTTCAATATATAGTTTTAAGCTATCAACTATTTCTTTTTGACCAATAAATTCGTCCATCTGGTTTGGTCTTAAAGATTTTTCAACTGCTAAATCTTCTTCGAATGGTTGAGGATCGTTAATATGGATTTCTGTCAAGTTTGGCTCGAAATAGATAAAAAATTAATAAAAACGTAGATAGAAGCTACAAAAATGATTCAAGGTCGTCAAATTCGTACATTAATTCGGAAATGATTTTTTAATTAATTCTAATCTTTTAGGTCGATCATCAGCGAACTTTCTAATTCCATCTAAAATACTTTTGCTATCAAGTTTTGACTCTGCAACAATTTCATCAACTGATCCACCAGTCCTCCATTGATTATCAAAGTCTGGGCTCATGCTATATTTCTCTACAACTTTATTCGAAATCCATTTATGCATTAATCGTAAAGCACCATTTGTAATTATCATAGAATCAGACCACTCTCTGTCACTGATAATATCTTGTTGATATTTTAATGGCTGTGATGAGAACAATTCCCATGATACCGCTGAAACTATTTTTACATTAGGACCATCATTTTTTAGTTGCTCTAATAATGATACAATAGAATTAGTAGAGCTAGTCCCCCTAATAATAATCACGCCTAATTTTTCCTTATCATGATTATAGTCCTTGATAATATATGCGCCTTTAGATGCTTCTAGGTGCGATGCCATTCCAAGTTTTTTTCGATCAGGAATTTCTACGGGAGGTCTTGTAAGGTGTAATGCTACAACCGGAACTGATGTAGATAGGGCTGCAGCTAAAGCAGGAGCAACTTCGTTGTGCTCCCAAGGATGTAGGTTGATTATATGCCCATCTGGAAATAATTGAGTAACGCCAGGTGCAAAAATCCCAAAATGTGTTCTGCTATCCTCAGCAGTTTCAGGACCAGAATGTCCAGCAACCCAAATAAGCTTACCAACTTTTAAGTTTGAGTCTTGGGCCAACTGACTAAAGAGCCTTATGGGACCATACTTGAGATAGCTAAATGATCCATAAGTACTCATTGCTCCATAGAAACCATTGAAACTTTCATAGGGGTTTTCATCAAAATTAACAGTTGCTAGACCAGCTAACATTCCGGAATTGGTAAATTCAGTAATGCCTTGGGGAATCAAAGGGCTATCTTCGTTTGTCTTATAATTATACAAGCCTAAGTCTTTTGCTCCATCAAATCCTTTAGCAAATCCTGATATATTAGTAGAATCTGCTAAATCAGCACTCATTGCTATAACAAGAGGTCTCCCATAAACTTCTATTGATCGTGAATTAATATAACTTGCATATTTTGATAAGCCAACCCTATTGGGAGCTTTAGTTCCTGGCTCAACAAATAAGCTTGTAGGTAATGAATTTATATTAAATAATTCTGAATCATCAGATGGATTATTTAATTTTATTCTACAATTTTCCAATTTTTCAGGAACAGATTGACCTAAATCAATCAAGGTATCAGTTAAATAATCAACTAATTCCTGGTTAGAATTGAGAACGGAAAAAATCGAATCAAAATAAGAACTGGCCTGCTCTTCTTGGCCTTCACGGTTAGATGCTTCAGCTTCGCCAAATTTTATAAACTCTATATTATATTTTTTAGCAAAGTCCTCTTTTGTTTTCCAAAATAATTCTGAATTTCTTTTATGGGGGGAGCCATGGCTTGCATAGTCAACTTTATGATAACCCCTTCCTTTGATTCCTTTACCATAAACCACTTTAGGTATATTTGGATCTGCGTTTTTAACTAATAGATTATGGTAGGCTTTCGTTAGTTCATCCCAGTCCTCTGCATTTGAGGTTCCTTCAACGTGCCATCCATGTGAGCCGAACCAATCTTCGGGCGCTCCATAAACAATCGAGCTAAACGGACGTGCATCAATTCCGAAATCATTCCAATCGAGATAATAAATTAAGTTTCCCAGCCCAAGACCACATGCAGAATTTATTGTTTCATGGGAGGCTCCTGTTGTTAAGCCGCCCTCTCCCTCAAAAGCAAATACTTTAACTTCGGGCGTTTTTGCTAATTTAAGCGCTAATGCCTCTCCGGCTGCTGCTGGAGAACCATGCCCGCTTGGTCCTGTATTGAACTTAAAAAATAATGTCTTACCTTCCATTTCAGCGTGACCAGGTAAACCCTTATTATTTCTTAAAGTAATTAGATCTTCCCAAACTAATTGAAAATCTGCACCCTTATAGTGGGTATATTTTTCTAATTTTGTTTGTTTAAATTTGATTCGTAAAGCTTCGTTTAATACCGCAAGTGTTGCATATACCACTGGGTTTGTATGCCCTGCCACCAAAACATACCTATCAGCAAATCTTTTTCCCGCGTCTCTTATATCCCATCTCATGGCACCTGAAAGTAAAGTCACTACCATTGCATGGACCTTAGACCTTGATCCACCTGGATGTCCAGATTGGCGCAAATTAAGCATGATATCTATACATTGATCTATAAGGTCTTTGGTTATTTCCCAATGTTTATAGTGTTGTTCAAGGACTTTTGGATCTTTCATTATGCTGCCTTTTTTTTCTTTATTATTTGCTTTAGAAATTGTCCAGTGTATGATGTTTTATGTTTTATTATTTCTTCAGGGGTACCAGCAATAATTAAATCTCCTCCATCATTTCCCCCTTCTGGACCAAGATCAATTATCCAATCTGCGCTCTTAATTATATCTAGATTGTGTTCAATAACAACCACTGTGTTTCCTTTGTCAACTAGTCTTTGTAAAACACCTAAAAGCAATTTTACATCTTCAAAATGTAAGCCTGTTGTTGGTTCATCAAGAATATAAAAAGTTTTATCTCTACTAGATTTTGAAAGTTCGGTTGATAGTTTAATTCTCTGAGCTTCACCTCCAGATAGTGTAGTTGCTTGTTGACCTAGCCTGATATATCCTAAACCAACATCATTTAATGTTGTAAGCTTTTTCATTACTTGAGGAATATTAGCAAAAAAACTTAATGATTCTTCAACAGACATGCTGAGAATTTCTGCTATGTTTTTGTTTTTATATTTTATCTCAAGAGTTTCTCTATTGTAACGTGCTCCTTTGCAAACTTCACAGGTAACATAGACATCTGGAAGAAAATTCATCTCAATTTTAATAATACCATCACCCTCACAAGATTCACAGCGTCCCCCTTTTACATTAAATGAAAATCTTCCGGGCTTATATCCTCTTATTTTTGATTCAGCTAGTTGAGCAAATAAATCTCTAATAAATGTAAAAACTCCGGTATACGTTGCGGGGTTCGATCGGGGAGTCCTGCCAATAGGTTTTTGGTTAATCTCTATTACTTTATCAACATATTCCAACCCGCGCACCTCTTTATAAGGTAAAGGGTACGCTCTAGATCCATTTAATTCCTTTGATAAAATCGGGTAAAGGGTTTCATTAACCAATGTGCTCTTTCCTGATCCGCTGACACCGGTTACCACTATAAATTTCTCAAGGGGAAAAGTGGTATTAATCTTTCTAAGATTATTTCCAGAAGCATTATCTATTGAAATATTTTTACCGCTTCCTTTTCTACGTTTATTGGGAAGGCTAATTGATTTTTTCCCTGATAAGTATTGACCGGTAATTGATATTGTTGAGCTTGTAATTTCATCAGGCGAACCAGAAAAAACTACTTCACCTCCATGCTCACCAGCGCCAGGACCTATATCTATAATTTGATCAGCTTCTTCCATTGTTTCTTGGTCATGCTCAACAACAATAATTGAATTCCCTAAATCTCTTAGTTTTTTTAATGATCCAAGTAAACGGGTATTATCTCTAGGGTGAAGCCCAATTGAAGGTTCATCTAGAATATAGAGAACTCCAACTAATTGGCTACCAATTTGTGTTGCAAGTCTAATTCTCTGCGCCTCTCCCCCTGAAAGGGTTGTTGCAGATCTATCCAAAGTTAAATAATCCAGACCTACATCAATTAAAAAGCTGATTCTTTTTTTTATTTCTTTAATTATTTGGTCGGCTATTAAAGTATCCATTTTGTTTAATTTTATTTGATCAAAAAAATCTTTAATCTCTTTAATTGGATAAGAAGAAAGGGTTCCCAAGCTTGTATTGTTTACTGTTACAGATCTTGATTCCTTTTTCAATCTTGAACCTCCGCAATCAGGACAAGGCTTCATACTCATAAACTGTTCGATCCAGTCGCGAATATGATTAGACTTTGTTTGTTTATA